>NZ_JBSFAI010000011.1:0-204105 GCF_056280165.1 Ralstonia sp. 110700041-2
TATCTGTGAATCTCGACTTCTTCATCTGCAGAACTCCCTCTTAACGAGAAAATTCTACTTCTCCCAGCGGTGGATTTCAGGGGGTATTACCCCTGAACGCACAAGAATGGAGGAACGCCATCATGCCCTTGCTAACTTCGCTGAGTCGATGGTTATCCAATGAGGATTGTCTCGATCCGCAAGATGCGACCACGCATGCCTCGCATCTGCTGGCCAGCTTGATGACCATGGCGTGGGCGGTCGAGGCGCGTGACCCCTATACCGGTGGACACCTGTGGCGCGTGTCGCGCTACGCCAGGCTGGTTGCGGAGCAGTTGGGCTACGGCGAAGCCGATGCTACCCGCATCAGCCTTGGGGGATTCCTGCACGACTTGGGCAAGATCGCCGTTCCAGACGTCATCTTGCGTAAGACCGGAGCCTTGACTGACGAGGAGTACGCCGTCATCAAGACCCATCCAGACGTCGGACTCAAGCTATTGGCCGGGCATCCGTTGGTCGAGCTGGTGCAGGATGCGGTACTGCTGCATCACGAGCGTCCGGACGGTCGCGGTTACCCAAGAGGTTTGGCTGGTGACGCGGTTCCTCCAATGGCGCGCATCGTCGGGGTTTGTGATGCGTTCGACGCGATGACCAGCCACCGCCCATACCGGCCGGGCATGCCGCGAGACCGGGCCTTGTCCATCATTGGAGAAGCACAAGGTGCGCAGTTTGATTCTGTGATTGCCGAGGTTGTTCTGGCGATGGGTGGGCGCGGCGTGCTGGATCATGTGATCAGTCACAGCGATGACGGAATTCCATTGCGCGAGTGCCCCATGTGCGGTCCGACTCTGGTGATCAGACGTGAACACCATGCAGGCGATCACGTCTATTGCCGCAACTGCACGGGAGAATTTGAACTCCGTGACGAGCACGGCCTGTTGTGCGCCGTCCCCACCGGCTGCAAGGGGCAAGCTGCCGATCTGACGCCCGACATCGATGCCGCACTGATCGCCCGGACGGTGCAGGACGCCGTTTCGGCGTTGCCCGCGCAAGAGTTGCTCAAGGCATGCGCACTGCCAGTATCAGGTAAACGATGAAACTCGGGATCAAACTGTGGTTTTCGTCGCGCATTATCGCGGGTGCGGTCAGGATTGCCTTGTTCGTTGGTACGGTGCTGAATGTCATTAATCAGGGGCCTGCGTTAATCGGAGGACAGGGATTGGACTGGTGGCGACTTGGGCTCAATTACGTGGTACCGTACTTGGTTTCAAGTTATTCAGCGGTTCGTAATGAACTCAGCAGGAGAGGGAATGGCTGACACAAACATAATAATACTCGCCGATGATGGTCAGTCACGTCATCCGAACCCTCGCGGCTGGATGAATGATGCGGTGTTTCTGGAAGACCTGCGCCGCCAAATGGTGAAATTCGCCTCGCAGCAATTATCCGACGCTCATTTGGCGGAAGATGCGGTTCAAGAGGCGCTGATTGGTGCAATGAAAAACTCGCAGAAATTCGCCGGGCGGTCGGCATTCAAGACTTGGGTCTTTGCCATTCTCAAGAACAAGATTGCAGACACATTGCGCCAGCGCCATCGCTTGGTTGAGGTTAGTCAACTTCTTCACACTGACGAGGAAGATGAAGATTTTCAGGAGCTATTTGATCGTAAAGGCTTCTGGCAGATGGATGAGCGTCCGCAGGAATGGGCAAACCCCGAGATCGCGATCAAAAATTCAGAATTCTGGCGAATATTTGAAACCTGCCTCGATCATTTGCCGGGACAGCAAGGTCGCGCTTTCATGATGCGTGAATTCATAGAACTGGACTCGGATGAAATTTGCACGGCACTCAACCTGAGTGTTAGTAATTTAAATGTCATGTTGCACCGCGCGCGATTGCGCTTGCGAGAGTGTTTGGAAAATCGCTGGTTTCTGGAGGGTGAATCATGCTGAATTGCCGTGAGGCCACCCGCCTGATGTCGGAGGCACAGGAACACCCTCTCAAGTTGGGTGACAAGCTCTCACTCAAAATGCACGTCATGATGTGCAGCGGATGTCGCAACTTTGGCGAGCAGATGCACACGCTGCGGCAGATCACGCGTGCCTATACCGAAGGTGCTGATGAGTCGGTGCCACCGCCGCCTCATCGAGACGATAAGGGAGCGCCTTAATTTTGATCTGACCTAGTGTCCTGTCCCGTTAGTTTCTGGCATTAATCGTGCATGCCAGTGCGGTATCTTGGCAACGGAGATACCGCGATGAGAACGGGCAGGCCGAAGGCGGAATTGGTGTTGAGCGAGGACGAGCGAGCGCAGTTGCAGTCGTTCGCGCGCAGCCGGTCCTTGCCCGCCGCGTTGAGCAATCGAGCCCGCATTGTTCTGAGCAGCGCCGATGGCGAGCCCAACA
This sequence comes from Ralstonia sp. 110700041-2, assembly GCF_056280165.1. NCBI lineage: Bacteria > Pseudomonadati > Pseudomonadota > Betaproteobacteria > Burkholderiales > Burkholderiaceae > Ralstonia > Ralstonia sp. 110700041-2. The sequence goes on from NZ_JBSFAI010000011.1 coordinate 2,385, forward strand.
ACGCGATCGCCGAGCGGCTGAAGATGACCAATGCCACGGTCGGCAAATGGCGCGCGCGATTCATCGAACGGCGCATTGCCGGCCTGTACGACGACGTGCGTCCTGGCAAGCCTCGCACGATCGACGACGAACGCGTGGCCCGCCTGATCAAGACCACGCTGCACACCAAGCCGGCCAACGGCTCGACGCACTGGAGCGTGCGCACGGTGGCTGCCGAGACCGGCATCTCCAAGACCAGCGTGCAGCGCTACTTCCAGCTCTTCGGATTGCAGCCGCATCGCACCGAAAGCTTCAAGCTGTCCAACGACCCGTTCTTCATCGAGAAGCTGCGCGACGTGGTCGGCCTGTACCTGAGCCCGCCCGACAACGCCCTGGTCATCTGCGTGGACGAGAAGAGCCAGTGCCAGGCCCTGGAGCGCACGCAGCCGATGCTGCCCATGGGCTTCGGCTACGTCGAGGGCGTCACCCACGACTACAAGCGCCACGGCACGACCACGTTGTTCGCGGCGCTGAACGTGCTCAATGGTGCGGTGCTGGCCGCCTGCAAGCCGCGCCACCGGCACCAGGAGTTCCTGTCCTTCCTGCGCGAAATCGACAAGGCCGTACCCGTCGAACTGGACATCCACTGCATCGCCGACAACTACGCCACCCACAGCCACCCGAAGATCAAGGCGTGGCTGGCGGCTCGGCCTCGCTGGCACATGCACTTCATCCCGACCTACAGCTCTTGGCTCAACCAGGTCGAACGCTTCTTCTCGCTGATCACCGACAAGGCCATCCGCCGCGGCTCGTTCACCAGCGTCAAACAGCTCGTGCAGCGCATCGATCACTTCGTCGCGGCCTACAACTCGAACTGCCAGCCGTTCAAGTGGACCGCCACCGCAGACTCGATCCTCGAAAACCTGCATCGACTTTGCTCACGTATCAGCGGGACAGGACACTAGCGTGCTGCCAGTGCAAGCGCGTGTAGTCGAACCCGTTTTCGAGCGTGGGTTTCACGACCGCGAAATACGGAGAGACATCAAAGTCTCGCGGCGCGAACAGGCTGTGGTGGCGGACTCGCAAAATTTCCTCGACACAGGCTGGGCAATCCGGTCGATCTGCGGAGCGTTGCTCGACGATGGGCAGAATCGGGTAGCGAATGGATTGGAAGGACTGCGCGATCAGGGTCGAGCAGATGGCGCGCGTTGGGTCGCCGCTGCCGAGGTGAATGAGCCTGCGGCGCCAGCGTAGCGGAACTGGCGGGGTGGGCAACAGGTAGCGCGCCAAATCAAAGACATTGCGCAAATCGTACTGGTGCCCCAAACGTTGGATGGCATGCAAAATCAGTTGCCGTCTGTCGTGCTCCTGCAATCCCACCGGGCGACAAATTCGGGTGTGCAGTCCGGAAAATTCCTCGATACCGACACTGCGCACTCCCTCGATGGTATCGGCCTCGACAAAGCAATGCGAACCGTCTTTGCCCGCCATGCGCAGGGCCTCGAATCCAACAAACAAGGCGGCGTGCGACCAGGTTGATTGGGTCAGGTACTTGATCGCCGTGCTGATGCGACTGTTGCCTTCAACAAGCAATACATCGCCGGGTCGAAGGCAGGCCAGTAGGCGTTCGTTGGCCACTGCCGGTGCGCTACTGTGAACATGAACCGGACGGGACAAGTAGGCGGCGAGAGCCGCCCCGATCCGGCCGAGCAGCGCATTCATGGCACGCTCACCTCACCTTGGGCTGCAGCGCGCAGCGCCGCGCGATCAGGTGATCCAGTGACAGTGCCCCCGGGCCCTTGGCGATCAGATACAACAGGACGGCAGCCCAAGTGCCATGGATCGGATAGGCATCCGGGTAGACGAAGATCTCAATCACCGCCGTCATGCCCAGCAAGCCGAGCGCCGAGAATCGCGTGGCCAGGCCGATGAGCAGCAGCAGCGGAAACAGGTGCTCGGCAAACGCGGCCATCGGCGCCGCGAGTTCCGGCGGTAGCAGCGGCAGGCGATATTCGGTGCGGAACAACTCCAGCGCGCTGTCCGACAGGTGCGGCCAGCCGAGTTGGACTTGGCCGCTGACGAGGTCGATGGCCAAGCCTTCGATCTTGGTCTGGCCCGATTTCCAGAACACCGCCGCGATGGAAAACCGTCCGACAAAGGCAATCAGCGAGTGTGGAATGCGGGACAGCATGGTGATGGCCGATCGAACAGCCTGTGCCGGAACAGATGAACAAAGCATAGTCATGGTCGGTCTCCTCAAATCTCAGTGGGTTCCACCGCGGTGAGCGCGCGCGTTTGCAGCAGCAAGGAAAAGATTCCGGCCATGTCCAAATCACCGCTGGCAGCGCACTTCTCATAAACCGTTTCTAGACTTTGGCCAGCCATCAACTCACTCAGAAAGTCAGCCGCCGCCGCGCTCAGCGGAACAATCTGAACCGTAAGTTCCGGGCGCACCACCAACGCGGCCTCTGCGGTGGCCGGGTCGATGGCGCAGCCCTCGCCCTCCACTTGGTGCGCCTGCCAGATTGAAACCACGGCATGGCTTGAGCGGATCAGGCGTACCGCCGGGGCAAACCGCAAACGGGTGACGGCCAGACGCTCGGGCTGGGCCAATCGTTCAGCCAAGACGGGTGTTGGCAGGCTGTCTACGTCGGCGGCATGAAAGGCACACACATAGGCCCACTCCAGCCGAGCGACATCGGCCAAATAAGGCAGGCTGGCAGCGGCCTCGAAGTTGGCAATGAAATCGGGGAAATCCTGCCCGTAGAATGCCAGCACCGGCGAGGTGGGTGGATGCTTGCGGGCGTGCTCACGCGCCATGGCATGAAAGAAGTCCTCGCCGACGAGTTGCTGCACGACCGGGAAAGTATCGGCCAGAGCGTCGATCAGCGAGATCACGACGTTGTTGCGATACACCGCATAGCGCGCCGCCGGGTCGGAGCCGTTCCAAGCCGTAAGGCCCGCTGGGGGCGGCAGTTTCGGGTCGAGCAGCGGCTTGGCGAAGGATTCCATCACGCTTGCTCCATCAACGCAGCCCGGCTTTGTTCGGTCGAATCCAATATGATCCGTTCGGCGGCCTGCGCCTCGGCGAGCAACACTGCAAACGACGGGATGTTCTGATCGCGCTCGATCAAGGTGGGAGTCGGCCCGAGCCGAGCGATCGTGTGCCGGTACAAAGCCCAGACGGCCTCGGCTACCGGAGCGCCGTGACTGTCGATGAGCAGCCTCGCGCCAGCGGCGTCGATGTCTTCGGCAAACCCAGCCAGATGGATCTCGCCCACAGCTGCTAACGGCAAACTGTCGATGTAGGCAACGGCGTCGCGCTGGTGGTTGACGGCGCTGACGTAGGCGTTGTTGACATCGAGCAGCAGACCGCAGCCGGTACGTCGCACGATCTCGGCGATGAAGTCGGCCTCCGGCCAAGTGGATGCCTCGAACTCGACATAGGTAGCCGGGTTCTCTAGCAGCATCGTGCGCTTGAGCGTGGACTGGGTTTCGTCGATGTGCTCACAGACACGACGCAGCGTTTCATCGGTATACGGGGCCGGCAGCAGGTCGTTATAGAAATTCTCGCCATGGCTAGACCAGGCCAGGTGTTCGGAAAAAGACTCCGGCTGATAGCGGTCGAGTAGCGTCTTGAGCCGTTCGAGGTGGGCGCGATCCAGGGGCGCTTCGCCGCCGATGGAGAGTCCGACACCGTGGATCGAGAGCGCGAAGCGCTCGCGGATTTTCGTCAGGTAGTGGTGAAAGGGGCCGCCCGCGATCATGTAGTTCTCTGCGTGAACCTCGAAGAAACCCAAGGAGGGCGGGACTTCGAGAATGTCACGGAAATGCTCGGGCTTGAGCCCGAGACCGGCGCGCAGCGGGAGTGCCGTGCGAGGCGAGGGATCAACTTGAAGATAGTTCGTCATCGCACGGCTCCCGAGCGCCTTAGGCCTTTTCCTTGAATTCCTTGAGCTGACCCATGCCCGTGGACGAGGTCGGTGAAGCGGTTTTCTCGCAAGTGCCGGCGGGAACCAGCTTGAACGAATTGCCCTGATAGTCCTTCTTCGCCGTGCCTGCGCAGGTGGTACCCGCTCCGGCCTTGCAGTCATTTTTGCCCTTGAGGGCGACGCCGAAGCACTTCTCCTTGCCGGCCATCATGTCGTCAGCGGCAGAAGCGGGCAGCGCGGCAGTAATGAGTGCTGCGCCAAGCGCGAGGGTGAGTGCAGTAACGGTGGTGCTTTTGCTCATGGTGAACTCCTATTTAAGTGAAGAATGCGGCGAACCACTGAAGCCCCCGGAGCAAAGGCGCGCATGACGTGTGCCGTTCACCGTGGGTAAGCAGTAGTCGTTATCGACCACCGGGTTCTTACAGTGATCTCGATCAGTGAGCAGAAAGGAGGGGGTCCAGCCGCCCTTGACGATCCAATTCAGCTAGATCGTCAAACCCTCCGACATGGGTTTCGCCGACGAATATCTGCGGCACGCTTCGCTGACCGCCGCTTTTGAGCAGCATCTCCTCGCGCTTTCCAGGGGCAGTGCCGATATTGATTTTTTCGAACACTATGCCCTTGCGCGTGAGCAGATGTTCGGCGCGAACGCAATATGGGCACAAGTCAGTGCCATAGAGTGTGACGGGTTTCATGGTTCAACCCACCCTGTAAGCCGCGAAACGTTCATCCACCTCTGTGCCGAAAGCGTGATTCGAGTAGTTACTCAGCACCTTGACGGAAATGGCCAGAATGATGTTGAGCAAGTGGCTTTCGTCAAATCCGACATCCAGAAACTCCTGAACCCTGGCCGCTGTGGGCTGGCCCAGGTTCTTCACCAATTCCTGCGTCATTGCGAATAGCGCCGCCAAACGTGCATCCGGGATTGGCTGTCCGGTACGGATCGCCTGCAGAACATCACCCGGCACGCCGGACATTTTGTCTGCAATCATGCTGTGAGCAGCGGTGCAGTAGTTACAGCCGTTGACTCGACTGATCGCCAGAAATACGACCTCTTGTTCGGTCGGACTGAAGCCAGACTTTTGGCGAAAAGCGGCGTAGCCATGCAGATAAGTCGACAGAACGCCAGGCACATTCACCATGTTGGCATACATGTTTGGAATGAAGCCGACTTGTTTGAGGGCGGTGTCGAGCAGTGCTTTTTGGTCACATTGCGCTTGAGTGTGGTCGACAGCGGAAAGGGTTTTGATGTAAGCCATGAGTTTCTCCTTCAATGGGTTGGCTGCTTGCAAGATCACGCACGATTGCAACGATCCAGCCTATTCATCGTAGATCCGCAATGATCAAGAAAGTTGATCATTCGTCTCAATGAAATGACCGATAGTGCTGTGCAGACTACCTGCGCAGCCAGTCGGAAGGCGATTGGCCAAACTTGCGGACGAAGGCTCTATGCAACGCGCTGGAACTCCCGTAACCAACCTTCAATGCCACCGTCTTACTCGGAATGCCTTTCGCCAACAGGCGTTGTGCAAGCATGAGGCGCCAGGAGGCCAAGTAATCTACAGGCGTGCCGCCCGTGACCAGGTGAAAGTGCTGGGCGAAACGGGCTCTGGACATTCCTGCTAATGCAGCCATAGCGGATAAATCCCATTTGTCAGATGGATTCTGATGGATGGAGTCCAGCGCCTTGGCCAGCTTAGGGTCGGATAAGCCTGCTAATGCGCCACCAGATATTTGTCCTTGCTCCAGACAGTGGCGCAGCATACGAATCATCAATACTTCGCAGAGGCGATCTAGCACCCCCTGGCGACCGCTGCGATCTTCAAACGCCTCAGCGAACATGATGTCCAGGATGGGTTCAATTTCCGCAAAATCGCGCAATTCAAGGAGAACCACCTCGGGAAGAGAGTCGGAAATCGGATTGCGACCGCCACTACCTGTAAGAACCGTGGCGCAGACGACGTCAGCACCATCGCGGTCGTCGGCGATGAGCCGGTGACGTTCTGGTCGCGGCAGATAGAGCAACGTCGGCAGCACGATCAGGGTATCGGGCCTTCCAGGATTAATGAATTTGACCGGGCCCCTTTTTATTAGATGAAGATGACCACGCTGTTCGTCGCGATCAAAGTCGTGGAGACCGCAAATGTTGCCCGTGTAAAAAACACCTGCACGCAGGGAAAAATGATTGAGAAGCCGATCCAACGGACTTGTCATAGAGATGTTGGCTCAACCTGAGAACGAACGGCAGTGAAAAGCCCTTCGAAGTTGTCGAGAGCAAAATCGCAATCCGGATTCGGGATCGGATCGGGCGGCGGCTCGCAGCCCCACTCATTGGGCCTGCGAACAAATGCCGTCTGGAAGCCGCAGGCACGGGCGGCATTGAGGTCGAAGTTGTGGCAGGCGACCATGAGGATCTCCGATGGCTCTATGCCCAGCCATTTCGATGCCTGCAGATAGGCGCGCGGATCGGGTTTGTAGTAGCCGATGGCCTCGCAGGAGATGACCGCATCCCAGGAAATGCCGTTCAACCGCGACACATCCACCACCAGCGAAAGCGGGAGCATGGTGAAGGAGACGACTGGGTAGAGCGATCTGATTTCGCGCAAAGGATCCGCAAAATCACCCCATGCTGACAGCTTGTGCCAAGCTTGGGCGATTCGTCGTTGATCCTCATTGGAGAACGCCTGCAATCCATAGGACTCGAAAATCTCATTCAACACACGGAAGTGGACATCGTCCATATTGAATGAGGGTTGGCATTGCCCGACAATGGATTTCATTGCAAGGCGCCGGTATTGATTGGCAATTGCGCCCCAATCCCTTTCCACGCCATGCGATCGCCCAATGGCGGCAAATGCATCCCTGACTCCTGAGTGCCAATCCAGGACGGTGCCTCCAGTGTCGAACGCCACTGCTTTGATTTGCATGGAATTTTCTCCTTAGAACGTGCCTAAAACCGGGTGGTCAACTTCGTCAGCCAGGCAGGTGATGCGTCCACCAGCCAGGCTTCAACGGGCTTGTCGGCCCCCGACAGGATCATGGCGGCCAAGGCGATCATGACCGCTCCGAGAATCATCTTGCCGGTTTTGCCCGCCTGCATGAGCTTGCCGCGCATCTTCACCATGGCGCTGCGCCCGACGTAAGCAAGGGCCACCACGGGGAAAGCTGCCCCTGCACCGAAGACGCCCATCAACAGGGCAACTTGCGGCAGATGTGATCCCTGACTGGCCAGCACCACGGCAGCGCCGAGGGTCGGCCCCACGCATGGGCTCCAGACCACGCCCAGCACCAGACCGATGGCGAACTGGCCCCAAAGGCCTGAGAGATTCATGCGGGAGATCAGGTTGTTGCCGGCATCCCCGATGCCGAAAGTGGCCGAGGCGAAGCGTTGTTGCAGGCTGCCCGACATCAGCACCAGGCCCAAGACCCCGAGAATCGCTGCGCCCACGCTGCGAAAGATGGCGGAGTCCAGATCTAAGGCGGTGCCGGCCCAGGCCAATCCAGTCCCGATGATGGCGTAGGAGATGGCCAGGCCGCCTGCCAGGGCGAGCGGCGCGCGTGGGTGCGCGTTCGCTGCCGTCCCCAGCAGGATGGGGATGATGGGCAGCACGCATGGCGAGAGCGTCGAGAGGATGCCTGCCAGCAGCCCGAATCCGTAGGAGCCGAACCCGAACTCCATCAGTTGACCACCTTCTTGATGAGGCCTTCTATCCCTTCTGGCGAGGTGTCACCCACAGAGCGCCCAGTTTCCTTGCCGCCCTTGAACGCAACCAGAGTGCTTTGCATCGTCACCTTGAACTTCTTGAGCGTGGGCTTGGCCGAGTCGAAGTCGATGTTCATCAATGTCACATCCTTGTAAGCGGGCTGCTTCATCAAACCTTCGACGATGGGTTTTTGTTCCTTGCAGGTGGGGCACCAGGTTGCGCTGATGTCGAGCACGACGGGCTTGCCCTCCTGGGCCAGCTTGTCGAACTCCGCTTGGTTGAAGGCCTTGATGTCGCCAGCCATGGCGAGAGATGCAATGGATGCGAGGGCAAGAAGAATTACGGTCTTGACGGGCTTCATAAAAAGTCTCCTGGGCGGTTATGGGTAGTGATGGATGGCATTTGGTCGCTGCAACAACCCTGGTTCTTACACAAAGATGGCCGCCGTCCTGTCTATGTAAGAAATTGACCAGCGCTGACGACAGAGGGCACAAGGGGGGACGAAACCCCGCGCATACCTCAAGGAGTCCTTTGATGCACGCTACGCTGCCCTTGCTGGAAGTCAGTGACTTTCCCGCACTCCACCGTCAGGTGCTGACCACGCTGCAGGTCAATCTCGGTTATCGCTGCAATCAGTCTTGTGTGCACTGCCACGTCAACGCGGGGCCCAACCGCAAGGAAATGATGGATGAAGCGACGATGGCGCTGATCCCTGCGGTGCTAAGTGCGAGAGACATCCAGACGCTGGACTTGACGGGAGGGGCCCCGGAACTGCATGTCGGCTTCCGTTCCCTGGTGCGCGCCGCACGCGAGTTAGGGGTGCACGTCATTGATCGCTGCAATCTGACGATTCTGTTCGAACCGGGGCATGAGGATCTCGCCGAGTTCCTCGCCGCCAATCGGGTCGAGGTGGTCGCTTCGTTGCCGTGTTACAGCGCGGACAACGTCGACAAACAGCGGGGCAACGGCGTGTTCGACAAGAGCATCGCCGCCTTGCAGAAACTCAATGCGCTGGGTTACGGACAGCCCGGCAGCGGCTTGACCCTCAACCTGGTCTACAACCCGCAAGGTCCCAGCCTGCCGCCGGATCAGGCCACGCTGGAAGCGACCTACAAGCGCGAGCTTTTCGAGCACTTCGGCATCGTGTTCAATCAATTGTTCGCGCTGGCCAACATGCCGATCAACCGCTTCGGTTCCTGGCTGATTTCCAAGGGTCAGTTCAATGCCTACATGGGGCTGCTCAAAAGCAGCCACCGCAGTGAAAACCTCGCGCAAGTGATGTGCCGAAGCCTGGTCAGCGTCGACTGGCAAGGCCATCTATTCGACTGCGACTTCAACCAGCAATTGGGCTTGTCCTTGCAAGGCAGTCGCGTACATCTGCGCGACTTGCTGCAAGAAGACTTGCAAGGCGCTCCCATCCGCGTTGCCGACCACTGCTTTGCCTGTACGGCGGGTTGCGGCAGCAGTTGTGGTGGGGCTTTGAAGCAAGGGGAGCGCCCATGAGGTCAGCGAAATTCTGGCTACTGCTCCTGATCGCGGCACTGCTGGGGCTGTTTTTTTACTTCAACGGGGCGCAGTGGCTGTCGTTTGCCGCCCTGAAGTCTGGGCTGACTCAGCTTCAGGCGTGGCGTGAATTGCATTCGCTCTGGATGATGGCGGGGTTCTTTGGGCTGTACGTCCTGGTAGCGGCGCTTTCCTTGCCGGGAGCCGCTGTCATGACGCTGGCTGCCGGTGCGTTGTTCGGCTTGGCGTGGGGCACCCTGCTGGCTTCGTTTGCCTCCAGCGTGGGCGCGCTGCTGGCCTTCCTCGTGGCGCGTTACCTGCTGCGCGACCTCGTGGAGGCACGGTTTTCAGCAAGGCTGGCGTCGATCAATGAAGGCGTGAACCGGGATGGGGCTTTCTACTTGTTCACGCTGCGCCTGGTGCCGGTCATTCCCTTCTTCATGATCAACCTCTTGTTGGGATTGACCCGCATGCGCGCCCGCACGTTTTACTGGGTCAGCCAGTTGGGCATGCTGGCTGGGACGCTGGTTTACGTGAACGCGGGAACACGGCTGGCGCTGATCGAAGCGCCTTCCGACATTCTCTCCGTGTCATTGCTGGCCTCATTCGCGCTGCTGGCGGCATTCCCTTGGCTGGCCAAGGCGACTATCGGATGGATCAAGCAGCGCCGTGTCTATGTGCGCTGGCAACGGCCGAGCCGATTTGATCGCAATCTGATCGTGATTGGCGCTGGCGCGGCCGGGCTGGTGACGTCGTACATAGCCGCTGCGGTCAAGGCCAAGGTCACGTTGATTGAGTCGCACAAGATGGGGGGCGATTGCCTCAACTACGGATGTGTTCCGAGCAAGGCGCTGATCCGCAGCGCCAAAGCCGCACATCAGATGCGTCATGCAGCCGATTTGGGGCTCGAATCCACAACGCCTGCGTTTTCATTCAAGCGTGTCATGGCGCGGGTTCATGACGTAATCGCCGCCGTGGCTCCGCATGACAGTGTGGAGCGCTATACCCAGCTCGGCGTGGAGGTGCGCCAAGGTCATGCCCGTTTGATCGATCCGTGGACGGTCGAGATCACCGATCAAAGCGGCAAGGTGGAGCAGTTAAGCGCCCGTAGCATCGTTCTGGCGACCGGCGCGCGTCCTTTTGTACCGCCGCTGCCGGGGCTGGATTCGATCAGCTACCTCACCTCGGACACCCTTTGGGATCGCCTCAAGGATCGGGACAGCGCGCCGGATCGGCTTATCGTGCTCGGCGGCGGCCCCATCGGTTGCGAGCTGGCGCAGAGCTTTGCTCGTCTGGGTTCCACGGTGCGGCAGGTCGAAATGGCGTCCCGGCTGATGGTACGAGAGGACGACGAGGTGTCCAGCTTCGCACGGCGCGCCCTTGAGGGCGATGGTGTCCATGTGCTCGTCGAACATCGTGCGCTGCGTATCGAACAGGAAGCTGGCTCCAAATACCTCGTCGTTGCCGGAACGGCCGGGGAGCAGCGCATCGAGTTTGACGAGATTGTGGTCGCCGTGGGTCGGCAGGCGCGACTGGAAGGCTACGGTCTGGAAACATTGGGCATTCCCACCCAACGCACGATCCAGACCAATGAATATCTGGAAACGCTCTACCCGAACATCTATGCGGCAGGCGACGTGGCGGGGCCCTATCAATTTACCCACACCGCCGCGCATCAGGCGTGGTATGCGGCGGTCAACGCGCTGTTTGGCCGTTTCAAGCGCTTCAAGGTGGATTACTCGGTGATCCCTTGGGTGACGTTTGTCGATCCCGAAATTGCGCGGGTCGGCCTTAACGAGCGAGAAGCCAAAGAAAAAGGAATTGCGTTTGAAGTGACCCGCTATGGTCTGGATGACTTGGATCGCGCGATTGCCGAAGGTCATGCCGAGGGCTGGATCAAGGTGCTGACCGAGCCGGGCAAGGATCGCATTTTGGGCGTCACGATTGTCGGCGCGCATGCCGGGGAATTGCTCTCCGAGTTCGTGCTGGCCATGAAGCACGGGCTGGGGCTGAACAAAATCCTGGCCACGATCCACCCGTATCCCACCTGGGCTGAGGCCAATAAATATGCGGCTGGGGAATGGAAGCGCGCCCACGCACCGCAGCGGGTATTGGGATGGGTGGAAGCCTATCACCGCTGGATGAGGGGATAAGACTATGGTTTCAACGATGAAAGTTTGGCTGCGCAGACTGGCCGTCGCCATTACGTTCTCCTTGGGGGCGGCGACGGCCTACGCCCAAACGCCACAGGGCTTCGATCACGGCGCATGGAACCATCTGCTTCAGCGACATGTGCGCTGGACTGGCGACGGCCATGCGAGCACCGTGAACTATCAGGGTATGGCGACCGACAGGGATAAGTTGCAGAGCTATTTGACAACCCTGTCAGCCGTATCGCGCCAGAGCTTCGATGGTTGGTCGCGGGAGGCACAGTTGGCGTTTCTGATCAATGCCTACAACGCCTTCACGGTGCAGTTGATTCTGACCCGATACCCGGATTTGAAGTCCATCAAGGATCTGGGTTCCTTCATCCAGTCCCCCTGGAAGAAGCCGTTTGTGTCCCTGCTCGGGCAAACCCGTTCGCTGGATGACATTGAACACGGATTGATTCGCGGGTCGGGGCGCTATCGTGATCCGCGTATCCATTTTGCGGTCAATTGCGCCAGCATCGGCTGTCCGGCGCTACGACCCGACGCCTATGGCGCGGAAAAACTTGACGAGCAACTCGAAGACCAGACCAAGCGCTTCTTGGGCGACCGGACGCGAAACCGGATCGCGGACGATGCGCTGGAGGTTTCCCCCATCTTCAAGTGGTACCGCGAGGATTTCGAGCAAGGCTTCCGTGGCGATAAGGCGTTGCCGGATTTTCTGGCGCGTTATGCCGGTGTGGCCGGACTGAACGCCGGGCAAGCGAACGATCTGCGCGGTGGAAGGCTGGCGATCCGCTTTGGCGATTACGACTGGCGTCTCAATGACGGCCGGAGGTAAGCATGAAGTTCAGCATCGTAGTCCCCATGCTCAATGAGTCGACAGGCCTGCCCGATTTGTGCGAGCACTTGGTGCTACTCGCCCGATCAGGTGTGGAAATCATTTTTGTTGATGGCGGCAGTCAGGATGGATCAGAAGCCATTGCACGCGCAGCCGGGTTTCGTGTTCTGACGAGCGCAGCGGGTCGGGCACGCCAAATGAATGCGGGCGCGGCGGCGAGCAGCGGCGACGTCCTACTTTTTTTGCATGCCGACACGCGGCTGCCGCCGGGGGCCATGATCGCCATCGCACAGGCGCTGCGCAGCCATCAGTGGGGACGCTTCGATGTGCGCATCGCCGGGAAACCGATGGCTTTGCGCATGGTCTCGGCCCTGATGAATTGGCGTTCACGCCTCTCCGGGATCGCCACCGGCGATCAGGGTCTTTTCATGACGCGTGAGGCGTTTGAAGCAGTCGGCGGATTTGCGGATCAACCGCTGATGGAAGACATCGACATCTGCCGAGCACTCAAAACCGGAGGGAAGCCCGCCTGTTTGGCGCTGCAAGTCGTCACCTCGGGCCGTCGCTGGGAGCAGCGCGGCGTGTGGCGCACCATCGCGCTCATGTGGTGGTTGCGTTGGCGTTACTGGCTGGGTACGCCGGTGGAGGACATTGCGAGGGCTTACCGATGAGTTCCATCCGGATCGTGATCTTCGCCAAGGCGCCGCTGGCGGGGCTCGCCAAGACACGCCTCATTCCGGCACTGGGCGAGCAAGGTTCGGCTCGGCTTGCCCAGCGCATGTTGCGCCATACCGTGGCCGAGGCGCTGGCCGCCGATGTCGGAGAAATCGAACTGTGCGTCACGCCAGAACCCGGCGCGCAGCAATGGCGGCCCTTTCGCGACCCTGAGTGGCCTGTCGCCTGGCAGGCACAGGGCGATGGCGATTTGGGTGAGCGGCTCGCGCGCGCCACACGCAGAGGCGTTCTGGATGGGCGCGCGGTGCTGCTCATCGGTACCGATTGCCCTTTTCTGGCCGCAGAGCGTCTGCGTGAGGCTGCTACACAGCTGGTGTCGAAGGACGCGGTGATCATTCCGAGCGCCGACGGTGGCTATGTATTGCTCGGCCTAAAGACTTTCAATCCTTCGGTCTTTCGAGGCATCGCCTGGAGCACTGACAGTGTCGCTTTTGACACCCTATGCCGCATCGGCGTATTGCAGTGGTCGGTCGCGCAGTTGCCCATGCTGTGCGACATCGATGAACCCGCCGATCTGGCGGCTCTGCCGCAGGATTGGTGCGTGCGGTGAAGCGTGTGGCCTTCTCAGCCTTGCTGCTGCCAGCGCTTATTCAGGCGCAGACACTGGATGTGGGGCGCATTGACGCCGGAGCAACGGCCATTCCCGCGCCCTGGCAAATCGTCGTACCGTCTGAGAAAGCGCCGCCTACCCGCTATCAGCTACGGCAGTGGGATGGCGTCGCGGCCATCGAAGCCACGGCCAAGGGCAGCATGGCGCTGCTGGCGCGACCGCTGAGCATGGACTTGCAGCCAACGCCGGTTTTGTGCTGGCGCTGGCGCATCGATGCGCCCCTGATCCATGCGGATCTATCGAAAAAATCGGGCGATGATTTTGCCGCCCGTGTCTATGTCGCCTTTTCGCTGCCCGACCGTGCGCTGAATCTCGGGCAACGCCTCAAGTTGGGACTGGCGCGGCAGTTGTTTGGGGCGCAGGTTCCAGACGCGGCGATCAACTACGTTTGGGATAACCGACACCCCATCGGTTTCGAAGCCCCCAATGCCTACACCGACCAAGCCCGCATGCTGGTACTCGAATCCGGCGCCGAGCGGGCTGGCCGCTGGATTGAGGAGCGACGAGATGTTCTCTCCGATGCGCGTCGCCTGTTCGGTACGGATCAAATAAAAGCTGCGCAGCTTGCCATCGCAAGCGATACAGACAATACCGGCGAATTTGCACATGCCGGGTTCGCCGATTTTCACTTTGTGCCCCCGGATCAACCCTGTTCATTCTCAGCGCCGTCACGCTGACCGTGACGTAGTTCTCAAGCGATCCCCAGCCATAAAAAAGAGAAACACTTGTGGATAACCTCCAGCAACATTACAGGCAAAGTCGAATCATGGTCAGTTGGGCTTCCTTCCGATCCTTGCCCGGTTGGGTTCAGTTTTGGGTGGGCTGCATTCTGGTGCCGGTCAATGCGGCATCGTTTGCGATGCTGGATACCGGGTCTGGCCGCGCCATCGCGGCCGCTGCCCTGCTGGTCGTGGCGACGAACGTTCCCATCATGCTGTGGGCTCGCGGGATGACCAAGTTGATGGCTGTACCTCATCTGTTCATTTGGGGGCCGTTGCAATGGTTCTTGCTCTCAAAAATCAGGCAGTTCTCTGATGCCGATGCCATGCCGCCGCTTGAACTGATTTATGTCACGGCGGTGTTGTTGGTGAATGGGATCAGCCTGGCTTTCGACGCATTGGACAGTTGGCGCTGGCTGAAGGGAGATCGTGCGGTACCCGGCATGCGAGTGTAAGAAATTGGCCCGGCAGTGCGACTCAGTAGCAAGCCAACACGATTCTGGAAACCGCCCATCATGCATGAACTCGTACAAGACTATTACGGCAAGCAGCTGCAAAGCAGTGCCGATCTGAAAACCACGGCCTGCTGCGATGCCAGTGCCATGCCGGAGTGGCTCAAGCCCTTGCTCGCGCGCATTCATCCCGAAGTGCTGTCACGCTATTACGGTTGCGGGCTCGTCTGTCCGCAACAGCTTGCGGGGTGCCGGGTACTGGATCTGGGCTGCGGGTCCGGACGCGACGTTTACGCGCTGGCGCAGTTGGCCGGCCCGGACGGGATGGTGGTGGGCGTCGACATGACCGACGAGCAACTTGCCGTCGCGCAAAGCCATAGAGCACACCATGTACAGGCATTCGGCTTCGATAACGTGCGTTTTCTGAGCGGCTACATCGAGCGGCTAGCCGAACTGGATCTGGAACCCGAAAGCTTTGACGTCATCGTTTCCAACTGCGTGGTGAATCTGTCGCCCGACAAGGCCGCTGTTTTGCGCGGCGTTCATAGGCTGCTCAAGCCGGGGGGCGAGTTCTATTTTTCGGACGTCTATGCGGACCGCCGCGTGCCGACCGCCGTGCGCGACGACCCCGTGCTCTACGGCGAATGCCTCGGCGGTGCGCTGTACTGGAATGATTTCCTGCGGTTGGCCAACGCGGCAGGGTTTGCCGATCCGCGTTTGGTCGAAGATAGACCGCTGCTCATCACCGACCCCACCTTGGCCGAGCGCGTGGGAAACCTGCGATTTTTCTCCGCCACCTACCGCCTGTTCAAGCTTGGCGGCCTGGAAAGCGCCTGCGAAGACTACGGGCAAGCCGTGATCTATCGCGGAACGGTAGCGCAGCACCCGCATCGTTTCCAACTGGATAAGCACCACGATATCGCCACAGGAAAGGTGTTCCCTGTCTGCGGCAATACCTGGCGCATGCTGAACGAAACCCGTTTCGCCCGTCATTTCGACTTCATCGGAAATTTCGATCAGCACTTTGGACTGTTTGAGGGCTGCGGCGGCGGCCTGCCATTTGACCAGGGCTCCAATGGCACGTCAGGAGGTGGCGCATGTTGCTAAGCGAGGCTGTTAACCAAAGTGTCGGCCCCAAGTTGGAGAAGCCGTTGACCCTTCTGGTGCTGTGCACCGGCAACTCGGCGCGCAGCATCATGGCGGAGGCATTGTTCGATCATCTGGGCAAACCATGGATTCGAGTGGTCAGCGCCGGTAGTCACCCAGTGGGCCGGGTCAATCCGTTTGCCATCGAGCAGATCAGCGCACATTTGAATGACGATGGAGTGGCTTACCGAAGCAAGAGCTGGGATCAGTTTGCCCAAGCGCATTCGGATAGGCCGGTTGATGTTGTTCTGACTGTTTGCTCGAATGCCGCAGACGAGCCATGCCCGGTGTTCCCTGGTGAAGCACGGCGGGTGCATTGGGAGTTTGCCGATCCAGCCGCTGTCTCAGGAAATCCGGAGGAGATCCGCGCCGCGTTTTCCGCGACGTTTCTTGAGATGCGAACGCGCATCACATCGCTGATGGAATTGCCGCTTGAGCGCCTGAGCAAATCCCAAGTCGCGGATGCCTTGCGGGCGCTATCAGAAAGAGGAGAACAATGATGGAATGGGTACTGATTATCGCGGCGACATTTCTAGCCTTTGCCAACGGCGCCAACGACAATTTCAAGGGCTTCGCTACCGTGTGGGGATCGGGCACGCTTGATTATCGACGGGCTCTGTTCCTTGCAACCATCGCGACAGTTGCGGGCAGCCTGTTGTCATGGATGCTGGCAGATGGTTTGGTGCAGCAGTTCTCGGGTAAAGGGCTGGTGGCCAGTGAAGCGACACAGAGCCTGCCGTTTATCTCCAGTGTTGCCATGGGCGCGGCGGTGACGGTTTTCCTCGCCACCCGACTGGGTTTTCCCATTTCGACGACGCATGCGCTGATCGGTGGCCTGGTCGGGGCCGGAGCGGCACAGACCGGCGGTGTGCACTTCGCCAAGCTGGCCGACACCTTCCTCCTGCCGCTTCTGGTCAGCCCCTTGCTTGCAGCCGTTTTGGGCGTGCTCGCCTATCGGCTGCTAAAAAAGAGACCGGCTGAGAAGGATTGCGCCTGCGTTGCGCTGGAGCCTATAGTCGCGCCGGTCGCGGATTCTGCATCGCAGATGTCCGCCATGCTGCCCGTTATTGTCATCGAGCAGGCCAGCGAATGTGAGCGGGCGGCGATGCCTGTCCGTTTTTCGATCAGCAAGTATCTTGACCGCTTGCATGTCGGGTCGGCTATGGCTATCTGCCTCGCGCGCGGAGTGAACGACACGCCGAAGCTGGTCGCCTTGCTGCTGTTGGCACACAGCCTCGGAGCTTCTCAAGGCTCGGTGGTCTTGATTGCCCTGGCCATGGCATTGGGCGGCGTGCTGTTCGCAAAAAAGGTGGCGCAAACCATGAGCCAGCGCGTCACCCGAATGGATCACACCTCGGGTCTCGCCGCCAACCTGATCACGGCGTCTCTGGTACTTTTCGCCAGCAAGCTCGGGCTGCCGGTGTCGACGACACACGTCTCGGTTGGCGCGATTGCCGGGGTGGGGGCCAGCTCGCGCACGCTGGATTGGCATGCACTGCGCAACGTCTTGTTGTCCTGGGTTTTGACCCTGCCGCTGGCTGCCGGTGTGGCATGGGCAATGAGTCTGGCCCTATGAACTGTTTGGATCGCGCTGGGGGGCATCATGTGATAATAAGCCATGCCCTAATTCAGCAACAAAGATCTATTTTCAAGATCCGGGCTTTATAGGCGAGTAATGGTATTCGTTCGGTTTATCTTGGTTGTGCTGATATCGCTTGCCGTTCCCTTCGTGGCAACGGCAGGGATCATCACGTCCCAGGCAACCGAATGCTCGATGCAGCCGAGCAACGACAGCATGGCTGCGATGACCATGCACGACTGCTGCGACCACGGCATGCTGGACAAGGCCAAGCCTCACGCCTGCAAACCTGGCCAAGAATGCAAGGTGTGCAGTGCCTGCGCGGTGGTCCCTGCCGCTTCGGCCTCTCCTCTTCTCCCGGATGCGTCGCAGGTCGTTATCGCCTTGCCGGACTCGACGCTCCCCTCCCACGACCCACGCGGGTTGTGGCGACCTCCCCGCTCGCTCTAATCCCTTGACTTGGTAGCCCTGCGGCCTTGCCGACAGGGCGTTCGTGCGCGGGTGCGCACCGATCCGTCATGGAGTTGGAGATGTATTCCCTAATACGAAGAACCGTCCTGCCCGTGTTGGCTGGACTGGCGAGCCTTGCCCAGGCCGCCCCTTTGAGTTTCACCTCGGCGCTCGATCTTGCTGAGCGCCAATCCCCCAAACTGGCGGCAAATGCCGCCGCAATCGATGCCGCCCGTTCGGCGGCCATCCCGGCCGGAGCCTTGCCCGATCCCAAGGTCTTCGCCGGCATCGACAACTTCCCGGTGTCTGGCCCCGATGCGGGGCGCTTGCAAGCCGATTTCATGACAATGCAGAAGATCGGCGTGATGCAGGAGGTGCCTAATGCGGACAAGCGACGCGCCCGCGAGGCGGTGGCCGCTGCGAGCGTGGATGTGGCGTCTGCCCAGCGGCGCGTGGATCGTCTCGCGGTGCGACGCGACGCCGCCCTGGCCTGGCTTGATCTGTACTACCTGCAACGCAAGCAAGCGCTGTTTGCCGACTTAGACCACGAAAACACCCTGTTGGGGCAAATCGTCCAAGCGCAGATCGCCAGCGGTCGCGCCCAGGCCGCCGACGCGGTGGCTCCCAAACAAGAAGCCGCCCAACTGGCTGACAGCCGCGACGACTTGGCGCGCGACCTGATGCAAGCCAGTGCAAAGCTGCGTCAGCTCATCGGCGGCGGTGCCGACGATGGCTTGGTCGGTGCCCCGCCTGCATTCGAGGTGAACGCACAACACCTGCGTGGACACCTGCAGCAGCACCCGGAATTGCTGGCCTTCGCGGCCGAGACGCGCAAGGCGCAGGCCGAAGTCACGGAAGCCCAGTCCATGAAGAAGTCCGATTGGGGTGTCGAGCTGGCTTATCAACGCCGCGCGCCGCAATTCGGCAACATGGTGTCGATCCAGTTCACCTTCGACCTACCGGTGTCACCGGCCACGCGGCAAGACCCGTTGATCGCCGCCAAGCAGCGCGAATTGGATCGTATCGATGCCGAGCGGGAAGGCATGTTGCGAACCCAAGCCACTGAACTGGAGAACCTGTTGGCCGAGTACGACGCACTCAGCCGCCAGCTCGAACGCGCCAAGCAGATTGCGCTACCGCTGGCAGAGCAAAAAGTGGCGCTGCAAACCGCCAGTTACCAAGCTGGCAAAGGCGATCTGTCTGCGGTATTGGCGGCCCGCCGCGAGCGCATCGAACAACGCCTGCGCATCGTTGAACTGGAAGCCGGACAGGCCCGCGCTGGCGCGCGACTTCATTACGCCTATGGGGAGGACTGGCAATGAACGGGAACAAACGATCCGTGGTGACGGTGGCGACGGTGGCCGTCCTGTTTGCTGGCATCGGCGGCGGCACAGGCTACTGGCTGGCCTCGCATCGAACCAGCGTGGAGGGAATGGCTGCTGCGGCTAACCCAGCGGCGAACGCGGCGCAAGGTCGCAAAGTGCTGTACTGGTATGACCCGATGGTGCCCAACCAGCATTTCGACAAGCCGGGGAAGTCGCCTTTCATGGACATGCAACTGGTCGCCAAGTACGCCGACGAAGGCGGTGACGCGGCCAGCATCAAGATCGACCCCAGCGTGACTCAGAACCTGGGCCTGCGGCTTGCCAAGGTGGAACGCGGGACACTGGCCGCGCCCGTGGCCGCAGTCGGTAACGTGCAATGGAACGAACGTCAGGTTGCCGTGGTGCAAGCCCGCACGGCCGGGTTCGTCGAGCGCGTCTACGGGCGCGCACCAGGCGATGTGATCGCCACAGGCGCGCCGCTGGCCGACCTGCTGGTGCCGGACTGGGCGGGGGCGCAGACTGAATTTCTGGCGTTACGCAGCTCCGGCGACGCGGCGTTGACGCAGGCGGCACGCGAGCGGCTGAAGCTCCTGGGCATGCCGGCCGAGTTGATCGCACAGGTCGAATCGACGGGCCAAGTGCACCCACTGTTCACGGTCACTTCGCCCGTCTCAGGCGTCATCCAGACCCTGGACGTGCGCGCGGGTATGTCGCTCGCAGCGGGCATGCCGCTGGCGAAGATCAACGGTCTCAATCCGGTCTGGCTAGAAGCAGCGGTTCCTGAGGCGCTGGCGGGCAAAGTCGGGGTAGGCACCCCGGTCAGCGCATCGCTGGCGGCCTATCCCGGTCAACGGCTGACCGGCAAGGTCATTGCGGTGCTGCCAGAAACCAACCTGGAAAGTCGGACCGTGCGTGTACGCGTCGAACTGGCCAACCATGACGGGCGTCTGCGCGCTGGCATGTTTGCACAGATCAATCTGACTGCGGACAACGGTGCTCAAGCCTTGTTGGTGCCGAGCGAAGCGGTGATTCGCACTGGCACCCGAAATGTCGTGTTGCTGTCCCTGGATGGTGGGCGTTTTCAGCCGGTCGAGGTCAAGCTCGGCCAGGAAGCCGGAGGCAAGATTGCCGTGCTCGACGGTTTGCGCGAAGGACAAAGCGTCGTTGCTTCCGGGCAGTTCCTGATCGACTCGGAAGCCAGCTTGAAAGGCGTGTTGGCGCGGTTGTCCGAGGGAGGCGAGGTCTCGCCAGCAGCGCAACCCGCGGCATCCGCTGCCAGTACCCTCAATGAAGCAGATGGCAAGGTCGAGTCAATCTCCGGCAACGAGATCACCCTATCGCATGGGCCGGTCAAGTCTCTGGGCTGGGGCGCAATGACGATGCCTTTCCAGCTCGCCCGGCCGAATCTCTTGGCTGGCGTCAAGCCAGGTGACCGCGTGCATTTCGGTTTCAGGCAGGGCGATGGTGGCTATGTCCTCGAGCAAATCGGCAAAACCGGGAGCGCGCCATGATCGAAAAACTGATCCATTGGTCGATTGCCAACCGCTTCCTGGTGCTGCTCACTACCCTGTTCCTGGCGGCCTGGGGTATCTGGGCGGTGACGACCACGCCGGTCGATGCGCTACCCGACCTATCGGACGTGCAGGTCATCATCCGCACCAGCTATCCCGGCCAGGCACCACAGATCGTCGAGAACCAGGTCACCTACCCGCTGGCAACCACCATGCTGTCGGTACCGGGGGCCAAGACCGTGCGCGGTTACTCGTTCTTTGGCGACTCCTTCGTCTATGTGCTATTCGAGGATGGCACCGACCTGTACTGGGCGCGTTCGCGCGTACTGGAATACCTGAACCAGGTGCAAGGTCGCTTGCCGGCCGGGGCGCGCGCTTCGCTCGGGCCGGACGCCACGGGCGTCGGCTGGATTTACGAGTACGCATTGATCGACAAGACGGGTAAGCACGATCTGTCGCAACTGCGCAGCTTGCAGGACTGGTTCCTGAAGTACGAGCTGAAAAGTCTGCCCAATGTCTCGGAGGTCGCCTCCATCGGCGGCATGGTCAAACAGTATCAGGTCGTGCTCGATCCCGTAAAGCTGGCGGCCTACCGCATCCCGCAGGCCAAGGTCATCGAGGCGATCCAGAAAGCCAACCAAGAGACCGGTGGCTCGGTGCTCGAACTGGCGGAGACAGAGTTCATGGTGCGGGCTGCGGGCTACCTGAAAACGCTGGACGATTTCCGGGCCATTCCGCTTGCCACCGCGCAGGCCGGCGTACCGGTGACTTTGGGCGACGTGGCGACGATCCAGCTCGGGCCGGAGATGCGACGCGGCATCGCCGAATTGAACGGTCAAGGCGAAGTCGCTGGTGGTGTGGTGATCCTGCGCTCGGGCAAAAACGCTCGCGAAACCATTGCGGCTGTCAAGGTCAAGCTCGCCGAATTGCAAAAGAGCCTACCTGCCGGCGTCGAGGTCGTGCCAACCTACGACCGCAGCCAGCTGATCGACCGCGCCATCGACAACCTTTCACACAAGCTGCTCGAAGAGTTTCTGGTGGTCGCGGTCGTTTGCGGCATCTTCCTATGGCATCTGCGTTCGGCGCTGGTGGCCAGCGTGTCCTTGCCGCTGGGCGTGATGATGGCCTTCATCGTGATGCGCTACCAGGGCGTCAATGCCAACATCATGTCGCTGGGCGGCATTGCCATCGCCATCGGCGCCATGGTCGATGCAGCGGTGGTCATGATCGAGAACGCCCACAAGCATATCGAGGCGTGGCGGCACCACCATCCCAGCGAACGCCTGCAGGGTGAGGCGCATTGGCGCGTGATGGGAGAGGCGGCGGCCGAGGTCGGCCCAGCGCTGTTCTTCTCGCTGCTGATCATCACCCTGTCTTTCATCCCGGTGTTCACCTTGCAGGCCCAGGAGGGCCGCCTGTTTGGGCCGCTAGCCTTGACCAAGACCTACGCGATGGCGGCGGCGGCGGGCCTGTCGGTGACGTTGATCCCGGTGCTGATGGGCTACTGGATACGTGGGCGCATCCCGGACGAGCACAAGAACCCGCTCAATCGCTGGTTGATCCGCCGCTACAGCCCCTGGCTTGACCGGGTGCTCAGGCATCCGAAAACGACGCTTGCGCTCGCGGCGCTGGCCTTGTTGACCACTGTCTGGCCGATCACTCGACTGGGCGGCGAATTCATGCCGCCGCTCGATGAGGGCGACCTGCTCTACATGCCTTCCGCTTTGCCGGGGCTGTCGGCGGCCAAGGCGGGCGAGTTGTTGCAGCAGACAGACCGGCTCATCAAGACCGTGCCCGAGGTGGCGAGCGTATTCGGCAAGGCTGGCCGTGCCGAGAGCGCCACCGACCCCGCACCGATGGAAATGTTCGAGACCACGATCCAGTTCAAGCCGCGTGAGCAATGGCGTCCGGGTATGACGCCTTCCAAGCTCGTCGATGAGCTGGACCGCGTGGTCAAGGTGCCGGGCCTGGCCAACATCTGGGTGCCGCCGATCCGCAACCGCATCGACATGCTGGCCACCGGCATCAAGAGCCCGATTGGGGTCAAGGTGTCCGGCACCAACCTGGCTGAAATCGACCAGGTGGCGCAACAGGTTGAGCAAGTCGCCAAGACGGTGCCCGGCGTCAGCTCGGCTCTGGCCGAGCGCTTGACCGGCGGACGCTACGTCGATGTCGAGATCAATCGTGCAACCGCCGCACGCTACGGCCTCAATATCGCCGACGTGCAGTCCATCGTTTCGTCCGCCATCGGCGGCGAGAACGTCGGGGAAACGGTCGATGGACTGGCGCGCTATCCGATCAGCGTGCGCTATCCGCGCGAGCTGCGTGATTCGTTGGACGGCCTGCGCAACCTGCCGATCCTGACCGACATGGGGCAGCAGATCACCTTGGGCACGGTCGCCAATGTCCGGGTCAGCGATGGCCCGCCGATGCTCAAGAGCGAAAACGCGCGCCCCTCGGGCTGGGTGTACGTGGACGTGCGTGGGCGCGACCTGGCTTCGGTGGTGGCCGATCTGCGCGCCGCCGTCACCGACAAAGTGAAGCTGCAACCGGGGATGAGCCTGGCCTATTCCGGGCAGTTCGAGTACATGGAGCGCGCCAATGCACGGCTCAAGCTGGTGGTGCCAGCGACGTTGTTGATTATCTTCGTGCTGCTGTACCTGACGTTCCGGCGCTTCGACGACGCGCTGCTCATCATGGCGACCTTGCCATTCGCCTTGGTGGGCGGCGTGTGGTTCCTCTACCTGGCCGGCTACAACCTGTCGGTGGCCTCCGGCGTGGGCTTCATCGCCTTGGCGGGCGTCTCGGCGGAATTCGGCGTGGTGATGCTGCTGTACCTCAAGCAGGCCATCGCTGAACGTGAAGAGCATGGCATGGCGATGAACGAGCACGTCCTCGACCAGGCCATCCGTCAGGGCGCGGTGCTGCGCGTGCGCCCCAAGGCGATGACGGTAGCGGTGATCCTCGCCGGTCTCCTGCCCATCCTGTTGGGCAGCGGTACCGGCTCCGAGGTGATGAGCCGCATTGCTGCGCCGATGGTTGGCGGGATGATCACTGCGCCGCTGCTGTCAATGTTCGTGATTCCGGCGGCATACCGGCTGATGCGTCGGCCGCGCCGCATGCCGCAACAAGCGAGCGAGGACTCCAGCGCGTGATGTGACTATCTTGCGCTCGTGCAATCCCTGTCGGCAGCGGGTCGTTGCCGACAGGAGCGTTCTTTTCGGCACGTCGAAGGGAGGCGGAAAATCGGAAGGGTGAAGATCAAGAACGCATGCGCTGACCACGATGACGGTTTGGGAACCGGTCATCCGCTTCAACTACACGGGTCTTTTTTGTCTTGAGCCCATCGCCACGCGGCAATCGGGATGAGTAGCCATTGCAGCAGCGGCGACAGGCCAACGCCAATCAAGGGGATGATGGGCATCCACGAGGAATAGGCCCAACTGCCGTGTGCGACGTTGTAGCGTTCGCTCAAGATCGTGTAGGACACAGTCAACAGAACCATCCAAACGACGATTTTTGCTCGCGGCCAGCGGGCTGGTTCGTTGGCTTGGCAGATCGTTAGCGCACCGACCAACGCTGCCGTTCCGATCATTGCATCGCCCACAGTGCAATGCGCGATGGCGTATGCAACCCATGCGGCCCGGGGCTCGGACGCCAGCGTGTAAAGCGGTAGTTGCAGGATTTCCCAGGCCAGACTCAAAAGAAGCAGGCGCGGCAGGTAGCGCTTGAGGATGAATGACCAAGAGTCCTTGTGCATATGCCAGTTCATGACGACTCCATGTACCGCTAAAAATTGCGCCGGAACCCCGTGCTCAGGATGTAGTCGTTCTTGAGTGCGGTGCCGTTCAAGCGCTGCGACACCGGAATTTGGATGCCGGCTTCAAGCACCCATTTTCGGGTAACGTATTGCAAGGTGGGCGTCAGGTACAGCGTTGTGCCGCCTGAGTTTGGATCGTCGGTTCCGTTCACGCGATTCTTGGTGACATGAATGAGGTTGGCCTCCAGCCCGCCATACAGGAAGCCGGGGACACCTTCGCCCAGCACGCCGGGCCACAGCCGCCGCTGGACCGACAGATCGAATCGGGAAATCGTACCCGCCCGGAAGCCATTGGCTTCGCCATTCGATTGATAGGCAAGCTGGGCATCCGCGCCCCAATCCAACGATTGAAAGGACGCCACCGCGCCGCCTTGCCAGTCCCACGAGCCCGAGCCTGGCTGAAGCATTGGCGGCAGCCGTCCTAGGCCATCGGACGCATGGTCGTCGCCGGTAGGCGCCTTGACGCCAAGAAACGGCGCGACGCGGAAAGTATGCCCTGCCGCGTTGGCTTCAAAGGCCGTGTAGCGGCCCATGAACATCGCATCGCCGAAACCCGTCTGGCTGCGCTTGACGGTCTGGCCGCCCATGTTCATCGACAGCCGCTTGTCGGCATAAGGCAGCACCGCAAAGACCGCGAAGTCGCGGGTGACGCCATACCCCAACATGGACATCAGACCGGAAACCTCCATGCGGCGGTTCATCGGCATCGGATCGTCGGTGCTCTTTATGTAGACGAACTGCTCGCGCAGAATCCACTCGTCCTTGGAAATGGGCAGAGCCGTATTGAAGGTGAGCGGCGCGGCACCGGCGACGCTTGCCCAGGCGCAAAGGAGGGCCAGTACAGGGATGCCGTTGGGGGGGGCGTTCATTTGACTTCCTCCTTGGAGACCTTGGCCTCGCCCGGCGTAAAGCCCGCATCATGGATGAGCTGCTTGTAGCGTCTGATGTCGGGTTGCGCGCCGGGCTTGAGTACGATGTGCACCTTCTGCTCTTTCAAGCTCGCGCTCGCCTGCTCGACCTCGCTCGCCTTGACGAGGTTCTTCTCCAGCCCGTAGGCGCAGAACGGGCAGGTCATGCCCTTGACCGCGATGTCCACCACCTGGCGCTCGGCGCCGAAGGTCAGAATCGGCAGGCAGAGCGCCAAGACCGCTGCGACGTGTTTCAGATGAAGCTTGTGCATGATGCTTTCCTTCGAGAATGAATAGGTGGCTCAGACCCCGAGCCAGGTACGGATCGGCAGCGCCAGATAGGCGGCGAAGAATCCGATGCTCCAGACCGCTGCCGAGATGCCATGAATCCGGCGGTTCCAGCGGTCGGCGCGCTCGCACAAACGGCCCAGTTCCGGATCACTCGGGCAAGCGCGTCCGGGCCGGTAGAGCAGCCAGCCGGAAACCAGCAGCATCAGCCCCGAGCCTGCGAACACCCAGGCTTTGTGCATGGCCAGCGAGACCAGGAAGGGAGCGGTACTGGTGATCGCCGCGACGGTTGCGCCCAAACCGAGTGAGACGAACAGGATTGGCAGTGCGCAACAGACCAGCGTGCCGGTCGAGGCAAACAGCGTCAGCCAAGTGACGCGTCGTTGCCCTGATTGCGAGGGGTCGAAGTTCATCGTCGTTCTCCTACCAAGTCAGCCAAGGAAAAATGACAAAGTAGCCATTGAGCAGATACAGGCCGGTGACGATCAGCAGCAGGCTGCCGGCCAGCTCAAAGGTTCGGCGAAACCGCGTAAGCGGTTTCATCTGCTCGATCCACTCCATAGCGACCGTCGCCAAGGCCAGGGGAATCGCGCGGCCGATGGCGAAACTGATCAACATCGCCGCGCCGGAAAGCGGCGAGCCGCTGGCTGCCGCCGCGCCAACCAGCACGACGAGCGCCGGAGCGCAGGATGGGCAGACGGCGACCGAGAACGGAATGCCAAGCGCGAACGCGCCCCAGCCGCTGCCGACCCGCTTGGCGCTGAATCCGATCGGCGGCAACGGCAGCTTGATCCACCCGGTCCACAGCAGGCCCAAGACGATCAGCCAGGGGCCGAGCAGCAAGCCCCACCAGCGCCCTGCCAGCGCTTGCACCCCTTGACCGCCGAGTCCTGCCACGGCACCCAACAACGCATGTGTGGCGATCAGACCGCCGATGAAGGCTAGGCCGTAACGGGCCGCCTCGCTTGGCGCACGGGCGCGGGTGACGTAGGCAAGTGGCACCGGCAACGCGGCGATCGCCAAGGGACTCACGCTGAACAGCAGCCCGGCCAGCAGGCTGATGCCGCTGGCGACCCCCACGCTCTGAGAGGCGAGCTGCCGTAGCGTCTCAAGCTCCATGGCCGCGCTCCCCCCCATCGCGCCTACGCAGTTCGGCAACGAGCTGCTCGGCTGTCGGCAGCGCGGTGAACACCAACTCGCCATCCACCGCAAGCGCGGGCAGCGTCAGCACCCCGAGATTGACCGCGCGGTCGAGATCATCGAGCACGTTGAGCTCGCACCACTCGACTCCGGACACGGCCTGCGCCGCCGCCTTGAGCGCCGCTGTCGTGGTGCCGCACTGGGCGCAGCCGGGGACATAAAACAACTCGATCTTCATGGCATACGGGTCGCTTCGTCACCGACGGCCTCCAGCGCCGCCAGAATCGGGCAGTCATCGAGCGGCAGCTCCCCGCCGGCGCATTCGGCGATCAGCCGGTCGAGCGCGGCGGACATTGCCTGCATGACGCGAATCTTGGCGGCAAGCTGAAGCTTCTTCTCGATGGCGCGGCTCTTCACGTCATTGCAGCAGGCGCTGTCGGCCTGGCGCAGGTGCAAGAGTTCCCGAATTTCCGCCAGCGTGAAGCCGCACGCCTGCGCGTGCTGGATGAAGCGCACTCGACGCACTGCATCCTCGCCGTAGAGACGATAGCCGCCGTCGGTCTTGCGCTCAGGCGCGAGCAGCCCCTCGCGCTCGTAATAGCGCAGCGCATCGGCGCTGATATGCCCGGCTTTGGCCAGCCTGCCAATGGTCAGCATCATGCCTGACCGAGCCCGGCGGCGCGCAGACTGGCCTCATCGACACCGCGCCCTGAGCAGCAGCCGGCGAGCTGGCCGTTGATCGCCACCGCCGGCACCGAGCGCACGCCCAGCGCCTTGGCGCGTTGCGCCACGGCCAGGTCGCGCATGTCGAGCACGGCCACGTCGCACGACGGGCAAGCCAGGCTTTTTACGAGGGATTCGACTTCGGCGCAGGCTGGGCAGCCGGCGCTGAATACTTCGACTTTGCGTTGGGTAGTCATGTCCAGGCTCCTTTGATAGGCGTGACGGGCGCGGTCGAGCGGTCGCACACCACCCCATCACGATCTCAGGATAAACCTTGGAGTTAACTCCATAGTCAAGCGATTTTTCGGCGCCTACCCGGCACAGCAGGACAGGCGTGATACGTCCTTGCTGAAGGTCTGCGCCGCGAGTTTCAGCCCTTCGACCATCGTCAGGTAGGGGAACAGCTGGTCGGCCAGCTCCTGCGCCGTCAGACGCGCCCGGATGGCGAGCGCCGCTGCCGGTAAGCTGGTTTTCGGTATCTTCGCCGCCCTGGCCGAGTTCGAGCGCGAGCTGATTGCCGAGCGCACGGTGGCGGGCTTGGCGTCAGCGCGGTTGCGCCGTCGGAAAGGCGGGCGGCCGTTCAAGATGATGGCTGCCAAGCTGCGCTTGGCGATGGCGGCGATGGGGCAGCCGGAAACCAAGGTCGGCGATCTGTGTCAGGAACTCGGTATCACGCGGCAGACCCTGTACCGGAACATTTCCCCGAAGGGTGAATTGCGCCCCGATGGCGAGAAGCTGCTCGCCCGTACCTAACTACTGTTGTTTCTCGGATTGCCCGCCATCGGGGGCTGCCCAGTTTCGTGTTCACCAGCGGCTATGCGCGCCTCGAAGCGCCGATAGCAGTCTAGCCCGCAGAAATGTTCGACGTACTCCGCCCCTTCTGGGGTGAAAGCGGCGTCGAGCGGGATTTCCCTGCAGCACACGCAGCAGGCGATGGTCGGTTCATTGGCGCTCATGACGGCGTTCCTCCTTCGGCTGGCGAAGCGGACAAACTTGGCGGCCGGCATCGGCTGGGCGAACAGGAAGCCCTGCACCACGTCGCAACCGGCTTGCCGCAACAGCTCAAGACTAGCCGCCGTCTCCACGCCCTCGGCCACTACGTCCATGCCCAGCCCATGCGCGAGCTGGATCACGGTATGCACGATAGTCTGGTCGCGGGCATCGTCGGCGAGTCCGGCGACGAACGACTGGTCGATCTTGAGTGTCGTGATCGGACAGCATTTCAGATGCTGGAGACAGGAATAGCCGGTGCCGAAGTCGTCGGCGGCAAAACGCACGCCGATCCGGCGCAAGGTTTCCAGGGCGGGATAGATCGCCGGATCGCCGAAGGCGGCCGATTCGGTCAGCTCGATTTCCAGATACTCGGCAGCCAGCCCGGTGTCGGCCAGCACGTCCTTGACCCAGGTGTCGAAGTCCGGCCCGACCTGACGCGCGGACACGTTCACGGCCAATCGGAACGTTCCCCAGCCCAGCGCCTGCCATTCGCGCATCTGGCGGCAGGCATCACGCAGGACCCACGCACCGATGTCGCGGATCAGGCCGGACGACTCGGCAAGGGGCAGGAACCGCACCGGCGGCAGCAGGCCAAGGGTCGGGTGCTGCCAGCGCAACAGCGCTTCCGCGCCGGCGACGCCACCGCTGTCCAGATCGACCATCGGCTGGTAATGCAGGACGAACTGCCGCCGTTCGAGCGCCTGCGCCAGGTGCATTGCGGTCAGGGCAGGCGGCTCAGCGGTGTTCATGCGGTGCCCCGAAACGCCCGGATCGCCCGCGCCAGCGACAGGAAGAATAGTCCGGCCAGCGCCAAGGCGGCGATGCCCCAATGGTCGCCAATGAAGGCCCCAGCCGTCGTGCCGGCGAGCACGGCTGCCAGAATCGGCAGATGGCAGGGGCAGGTCAGCGCGGCCAGCGCGCCCCAGACATAGCCCCGCCAGTGCGGCGTTTCTCGGGGTTCGGTTTGGTCGGGACTATCCATGATGATGCTCCGTGGCAGTGCGACGACGTTCCGCCACGACCATCCCCGCAAGTTGTCGGTCTAGCAAGGCCAGCGCCTCGCGCCGGGCCGCGACTAGCGCGCGCAGGTGCGCCAGGCAGTCGCCGGCATCGCCGGCCTGGCTGTCCAGCACATGGCATAGTCGCACCAACTCGCCCAACCCGATGCCGGCCTCGAACAGCGCACGCACGAAGCGCAGCCGTTCCAGCGCGCCGGCGTCGTAGAGGCCATAGCCGCCTTCCGTATGGCTCGCCGGTCTGAGCAAGCCGCGCAGCACATAGTCGCGCACCACGTTGACGCTGACATCTGCTTCCTGCGCCAGCCTCGATACCGTGTAGGCTCCCACGGCGAATCCTCCTTGTCTGTCGCTACCCGGCGCAGCAGGACAGTTGCTTGACGTCCTTGCTGAAGGTCTGCGCCGCGAGCTTCAAGCCTTCGACCATCGTCAGGTAAGGGAACAACTGGTCGGCCAGTTCCTGCACGGTCATGCGCGCCCGGATGGCGAGCGCCGCCGCCTGGATCAGTTCGCCCGCTTCCGGGGCGACCGCCTGCACGCCGATCAGCCGGTGGCTGCCCTCTTCGACGACCAGCTTGATGAAGCCGCGCGTGTCGAAGTTGGCCAGCGCGCGCGGTACGTTGTCGAGCGTGAGCGTGCGGCTGTCAGTCTCGATGCCGGCGTGGTGCGCTTCCTGCTCGCTCAAGCCCACGGTGGCGACCTGCGGGTCGGTGAACACCACCGCCGGCATGGCTGTCAGGTCCAGCACCGCTTCGCCGCCGGTCATGTTGATGGCCGCTCGGGTGCCAGCCGCCGCCGCCACATAGACAAACTGTGGCTGGTCGGTGCAGTCGCCCGCCGAATAAATGTGTAGCGTGCTGGTGCGCATGCCTTTGTCGATGACGATAGCTCCCTGCGCATTGACGGCGACACCCGCCGCTTCCAGCGCCAGGCTGCGCGTGTTCGGTATCCGGCCGGTAGCGACCAGCAGCTTGTCGGCGAGTATTTCACCGCGCGCCGTGGTCAGCACGAATTCGCCGTTCACATGGGCGACCTGGCTGGCTTGCGTGTGCTCCAGCACCTCGATGCCTTCGGCGCGGAACGCGGCCGTCAGCGCTTCGCCGATGGCCGGGTCTTCGCGGAAGAACAGCGTGCTGCGCGCCAGGATCGTGACCTTACTTCCGAGCCGGGCAAAGGCTTGCGCCAGCTCCAGCGCCACTACCGACGATCCGATCACGGCCAGGCGTTCGGGAATGGTGTCGCTGACCAGGGCCTCGGTCGAAGTCCAGTAGGGTGCCCCCTTCAAGCCTGGAATCGGCGGGACGGCCGGGCTGGCACCCGTGGCGACCAGGCAGCGGTCGAATGCCACCTCGCGCTCGCCGCCATCGTTCAAATGGACGGCAAGGCTCTGTGCGTCCCTGAAACGCGCTTCGCCATGCAGCACGGTGATGGCCGGGTTGCCGTCCAGGATGCCTTCGTACTTGGCGTGGCGCAGCTCATCGACGCGTGCTTGCTGTTGGGCCAGCAGCTTGCTGCGATCAATTGCAGGTGCAGTCGCCGGGATGCCGCCGTCGAACGGGCTTTCGCGGCGCAAATGGGCGATATGGGCAGCGCGGATCATGATCTTGGACGGTACGCAGCCCACATTGACGCAAGTGCCGCCGATGGTGCCGCGTTCGATCAGCGTGACCTTCGCGCCTTGCTCGACGGCCTTCAGCGCCGCCGCCATCGCGGCCCCGCCGCTGCCGATCACGGCGACCTGCAACGGGCGCTCGCCGTCGCTGCCCTTGTCGGTGGCCCCCATCCAGCCGCGCACCTTGTCGAGCAAGCCGGTGCGGTTGTCCGTCGGTGGGGCATCGGCGAGCGTTGCCTTGTAGCCGAGTCCGGACACGGCGGCGGTCAGCGCGTCCGGTGCGGTGCCGGGGTCAAGGGCGAGCTGGGCCGCCCCCTTGGCGTAGGACACGACGGCCGACTGCACGCCGGGTACTTTCTCCAAGGCTTCCTTGACGTGCGCCGCGCACGAGTCGCAGGTCATACCGGTGATTTTCAGCGTGGTCATACTTGTTCCTTTTCGTTTTGTGAGCGGTCAATGCCGTCAACCGCGTTTCGCAGGCAGCTCGCAGCCGTCCGGCCCGCAACGGCGGCTGGCCGGCGACAGCAGATCCCAGATCGAGACACCGACCATCAACGCCAAGCCGGTGTACACCAGGCGGGCCGTCCACCAGTTGCCAAGCAGCCAGACCGTTCCGGCAAACACGATGGCCGGCCCAATCATTCCGAGCAGGCTGCGGTGCCATTGCCGGTGACGCAGCCAGCCCAGCGCACTTGCCAGCAGGGCCACTGCCGCGAACAGCGGCAGCAGCCTGGAGATGAACAACCCTTCGTACTCTTGCAGGAAGCCCAGGCCGATGGCCGTGCCCAGGCTGGCGAGCGCTGGAAAGCAGGCCGCACAGCCCATCGCGGAGACGACGGCACCGAGCGCCCCGGCCTTGTCGGCGATGCGTGCAATCGGCTTCATGGCGTCACTCCCAGCTCAGCGCTTGACGCTGGATGGATAGCCCGCGTCCTCGGTCGCCTTGGTCAGCTTTTGCACGCTGGCCTTGGCGTCGTCGAAGGTCACGACCGCTTCCCGCTTCTCGAAAGTCACGCGCACCTGGCTGACGCCCTCGACCTTGGTGAGCGCTTTCTTGACGGTAATCGGACAGGCGGCGCAGGTCATGCCTGGCACGGACAGCGTGACGGTTTGGGTTGCTGCCCACACCGGGGTCACGATGGCGGCAAGGGCGACGGCGGCGAATAGCTTTTGCATGGTTAACTCCTGATCAGTAGAAGAAAGGCAACACGTAGGGGAAACCGAGCGCGACCAGAACCAGCGCGGCCACGATCCAAAAAATGAGTTTGTAGGTGGTGCGCACCTGTGGAATCGCGCAGACCTCGCCTGGCTTGCAGGCGGCAGCCGGGCGGTAGATGCGCCGCCAGGCGAAGAACAGGGCGACCAGCGCCGCACCGATAAAGAGCGGCCGATAGGGCTCCAGCACTGTCAGATTGCCGATCCATGCCCCACTGAATCCCAAGGCGACCAAGACCAGCGGCCCCAGGCAGCAGGTTGAGGCGAGGATGGCGGCCAGCCCGCCGGCGAAGAGTGCGCCGCGCTCATTTTGTGGTTCAGACATGCGCTTGTCCTTTCGAATCTGAATTAGATAGCGTAACCTTACTTCCGTAGTCATGTACGGAGTCAAGCGATATGCAAACTATTTTGGAGAATCTGACCATTGGCGCTTTTGCCAAGGCTGCCGGGGTCAATGTCGAGACGATCCGCTTCTACCAGCGCAAGGGCCTATTGCTGGAACCGAACCGGCCTTATGGGAGCATCCGCCGTTACGGCGGGGCGGACGTGGCGCGGGTGAAATTCGTGAAGTCGGCCCAGCGCTTGGGCTTCAGTCTGGACGAGATCGGCGAACTGCTGAAGCTGGAGGATGGCACCCATTGCGGCGAGGCGGCTGACCTCGCCGCCCTGCGGTTGGCCGACGTGCGCGCCCGCCTGGCGGACCTCACGCGGATGGAGGCGGCGCTGTCAAAGCTGGTGGCCGAGTGCTGCGCGCAGAACGGTCAGGTGTCGTGTCCGCTGATCGACGCGCTGCATTGCGCCTGAGCAGCGAGATGGCGGCTGGTGACATGAGTGTTGTAAGGAACTACCGAAAAAGCGCCTGAAGCTTCGTTTAACTTGCATCTGTATCAGAGCGCCGCCCTAGCCCTACTGGATGGCCACAAATCGGATGCAGATGCAATTTTCCGTACCAGTGCGGTTCCCTACGATCATATGGACTGATCGCATCAGTAGGGAGAAAACATGAACTTACGCCATCTTCGGTGCTTCATCGCCGTGGCCGAAGAGTTGCACTTCGGCCGAGCCGCTCGACGGCTGCATATCGAACAGTCCCCGCTGTCGCGCACGATCCGCCAAATGGAAGCGCATCTTGGAGTGTCACTGCTCGACCGTTCGCCGCGCAGCGTTAGTCTCACGTTGGCGGGACAGGCCTTCCTAGAAGATGCCAGACGCGTGCTGCTGGCTTTCGAGCAAGCTCAGACTAGGGCGCGCGCCGCAGCGAACCAGCGGAACACGCTGCGCATCGCGCTATCGGGTGACATGGGGCAGGCCCGCTTGTCGACATTGCTTGCGCTTTGCCGCGAGGAGGCGCCACAGGTCGGCATTCGGATATTTGAAGCGCCACTGGCGCAGTTGGTGACTGGGCTGCGCAACGACTTGTATGACGCGGGTCTTGCATTAGCCGGTGAGGTAGATGCTGGCGTCGTCGCCATGCCCGTGTGGCGAGACCAGCTGGTGGTGGCTCTGTCCGCCAGGCACCCGCTACTGGCTTTCAAGGAAGTGCCGCTGGAGGAGGTGGCGAGCTATCCGCTGGTGCTGTGCGATCCCGAGGTCTTCGAAGGTTGCAGCCGGCAACGCGAACGGCTGTTCCGCACGGTGAATGTGCAGCCGACGGTGGCCGAGTACGTCAGCACCCATTCCTTGATGCTGGCCCTCGTGGCCGCCGGCTACGGGGTGGGCTTTTCGAGCGCGGCGCATCTGGCGGGTTGCCATCAGGCCAACGTCGTGGTTCGTCCACTGGTCGATCAGGCCGCATCGCTGACGACCTTTCTCCTGCGACCCGAAGGCGAAATCACGGAGCCGCTACGGCAGTTCATCGACCGTGTGGAACGTGTGGGGCGCGTGCAAAACGATAATCAACGCCCGATGTGACGCGGGAAATTCGGATCGAGCGATTCTTTTTTGGTCTAACGCCAGACCCAATTTGCATCGCCGCTTGGCCTCCTTTTTACGTCATGGGGCCGCGGCGATTGCTCGGTCGATCTACATGGCATGAAAGACCCTGCGCGCAAGCTCATCCAGGTCAATGCACTGACGCAGAACGCATGAGCTTCGCCTGGATGCAAACCGGCTCATCCGGCTGACGCATTGGTGCTTTACCCTGCCCGTTTTCCTACGGAAGACTTTGCCCTGGTTTTCCGGTTAAGCGCGGCATCCCTGCTTTGGGTGCGCAACTTTTCAAACCGTTGCGCCGGTAACAAGACTTTTCGCAGGGGCATTATGGTGGTGGCGTATTGGGCATCGCAAGGAGTGTTTGCCCCTTATGCAACGCTCGGCGTCAGCGCCGACGCGACGTTCACCATGTGCCGGCCGGCCCGCGCTTCATCGGGTTCTGGGCAATCGACGCGCCCTCGTTGGGCCGCGCGCGCTTGCCATGTGTCGATCCGACGATGGGAAGAGCGCGATATGCCGAAATCGAGCAGCCTTGCTTTTGGTGCAAAGACCTACTACCGCCCGATCGAAGCCGCCATTCGCTGGTGTGGACTGCTGCGCTTCGAGCAACGCATCCTGGAAACGCTGGCGCAACGCTCCATGCCAGAACCCAGCGAATTTCCCCGCTGGCCACTGTTGCGCTTGTATGTGGAACGCATATTCGACGCACTGATGCATGGTGAGCTGGCAGGCGGCAGGACCGGCATCGTGTTGGAGGCGCAGCGGCCCGCGCTCGACGACCCGGAGTTAACGGTGCGCCACGTCGACCTCAAAGCGTGGATGTCACATTACTACCCTGGTGACCGGCCTGGCTTCTTATTCGACGACATCGAACGCACGGTGCATCCAGTGGTGAGCGTGGAGACGCTCAACGTCTTGCTTGCCGATCGCGAGGCGGCGAAGGTGCAGCTTGCCGAACTCTCGCAGGTGCACGAGGCGCTGCGCGCCGCGCATGAAGCCCTGGCGAAGGAACAGGCGGCGCGCGGCGATGCCAACGACACCTCGCGCGAGCCGGGCCTGCGCAGCGAGACGACCTATCTGAACATCATCGGCGGGCTGCTGACCTTGCTATTGGGCAAGTCGCCCTCGGGCACGGCGTATTCGTCATTCCACAGCATGGATGCGGTGGTGAGCGCGCTGCTCGCGCACCACGAGGGCCGACGAGGCCTGAGCGAACGCACCTTGTGGAGCAAGCTCGCACAGGCGCGGCGCCACCTCCAAGCGTCGCGCTAATTTGGGGCCGGCCGCGCCCTGCAATTGCAGTCGCGCCTTCTGCAATTGCAGTGATTTCGGTGGCGGCCGTCTATTCAATGTGAGGCACTTTCCGAACAGCGCCAGTGAGCGTCAAGGAGTGTCTCTCATGTCTTCGCAGACCATCGCACCGGCAGCAGTGGCAGCCGAGCACCGCATCATGCGGCGCGCCGAAGTCGAGGCCAAGACCGGCTTCAAACGCGCGCACATCTACAGCCTCATGAAGGAAGGCAAGTTCCCCAAGGCGCTGCGCCTGGGCGTGCGCGCCGTGGGCTGGGACTCGGTGGAGATCGAGCAGTGGATTGCTGACCGCCTCAACGAGCGCGCCTGACGCTTCTTCCGGCACATGCCAATCAACCGGGAGAAGCCCATGCAGGTGGTGTCCATCATTTCGACCAAGGGCGGCGTGGGCAAGACCACGACAGCGGCCAACCTGGGCGGCTTCGCGGCCGACGCCGGGCTGCGCGTGCTGCTGCTGGACCTGGACGTGCAGCCCACGCTGTCGAGCTACTTCACGCTGTCACAGCGCGCGCCAGCTGGCATCTACGAGATGCTGGCCTACAACGAGCAGCGTGCCGAGCAACTGGTGTCGCACACCGCCATCGCCGGGCTGGACCTGGTGTTGTCGAACGACGACCGCGGCGAGCTGAACACGCTGCTGCTGCATGCGCCGGACGGCAGATTGCGGCTGCGCCATCTGCTGCCCACGCTGGCGCCGCGTTACGACCTGCTGCTGATCGACACCCAGGGCGCGCGCAGCGTACTGCTCGAAATGGCGGTGCTGGCCTCGGACCTGGCGCTGTCGCCCGTGACGCCGGAAATCCTCGCGGCCCGCGAGCTGCGCCGAGGCACCCTGCAGCTCATCGAGGACATCGCACCGTACCGTCACCTCGGCATCGAGCCGCCGCCGCTGCACCTGCTCATCAACCGCGTGCATCCGGTGTCCTCGAATGCCCGACTGATCCAGCAGGCGTTGCGGCAAGTGTTTCAGGGACAGCCGGGCGTGCACGTGCTGGACACCGACGTGCCGGCGATCGAGGCGTATCCGCGCGCGGCGACGCGCGGCCTGCCGGTGCATCGGGTGGAGTACCGCCAGCCTGCGGGCCGCTTGGCACCCGCGGCGCTAGGCACCATGCGCGCGCTGGCCGGCGAGCTGTTCCCCGCGTGGCAGGAGCGCTTCGCGCTCGTCACCGGCCGAGAGCACGCGGGAGGGGCCGGCCATGGCCAGCGCGCATGACTTGGCGCGCGGCCACAAGCAGCTGCGAGCGCTGATCGAGTTCGCCCTGGGCGAGGGCTGGAAGGTGGTGCGCACCCGCGGCGGGCACCTGCTGTTCACGAAGCTGGGCTGCGCGCCGATCTACACCAGCTCGACCGCGAGCGACCACCGCGCCGAGCGCGATGCCCGTGCGCAGCTTCGCCGCGCCGACCGCCAAGCGCAGGCGGCTGAAGACATGGCATCGCCGCAGGAGAGCGGCCATGGCTGACATGACGCCGGACGACATGGCCGCCAAGCTGCTGGCCTCGGGCTTCGAGCGCAGCGGCCCTTCGGCCGCGGCCTTGACCGACCCTATCGCCGACACGCCGATGGTCGTGACGCTGGACCAGTTGCGCCCGTATGACCACGACCCGCGCGTGACCCGCAACCCGGCCTACGAGGACATCAAGGCGTCTATCCGCGAGCGCGGGCTGGACGCGCCGCCCGCAATCACGCGCCGGCCCGGCGAGCCGCACTATATTATCCGCAACGGCGGCAACACGCGCTTGGCCATCCTGCGCGAGCTGTGGAGCGAGACGAAGGATGAGCGCTTCTTCCGCATCCCCTGTCTGTTCCGCCCCTGGCCGCAGCGTGGCGAGGTGGTGATGCTCACCGGCCACCTGGCCGAGAACGAACTGCGCGGTGGCTTGAGCTTCATCGAGCGCGCCCTGGGCGTGGAGAAGGCGCGTGAGTTCTACGAGCAGGAGATGGGGCGGGACAGCGGCCAAGCGCTGTCGCAGAGCGAGCTGGCGCGCCGGCTCACGGCTGATGGCTTCCCGCTGCCACAGTCGCACATCAGCCGCATGCAGGACGCGGTGCACTACCTGCTGCCGGCGATCCCGAACCTGCTGTACGGCGGCCTTGGCCGGCATCAGGTCGAACGGCTCGCGGTGCTGCGCAAGGCTTGCGAACGCACCTGGGAACGCCGTGCGCTGGGCCGCAACCTGTCGGTGGACCTCGCCACGCTGTTCCAGGACGTGCTCGCGCAGTTCGACACCCAGCCCGACAACTTCTCGCCTCAGCGTGTGCAGGACGAGCTGATCGGCCAGATGGCCGAGTTGCTGGAAGCGGACTACGACACGCTGGCCCTGGAGATCGACGACACAGAGAGCCGGCAGCGTGCGCTGACCAGCGATCCAGCGCCACCAGCGGCAAGACCTGCACCATCGGCTGCATCGGCCGCACCTACGCCCGAGCCGCCGCGGTCTTCGTCGCCGCCATCGTTGCCGGCTGCGCCTTCGATGCCGTCGTCGGAGTCTGGTTCGTCCGCGCCGACGGGCGCTGGCGCGGCTGCACCGGGTGTTTCCGCCGAAGCCGAGCAGCGGCGCGACGGCCAGCGCGATGAACGCCTGCAGGGCCACATCGTCTCCGCCGCACCGACCACCGAGCGCCTGCAATCCATCCAGCGTATGGTCGCCGACCAGCTGGGCGACAAGCTGCCCGACTTCGAGGCCGACGCGCTGCGCGCCATTCCCGTGCAGGCAGGCGGGCTCTATCCCATCTCGGACGTCTGGTACATCGAGCCCGGCCTGGACGTGCCGGATCGGCTGCGCGTGCACATCGCGCAGTTCGCACGCGAGATCGCCGAGGAGGCCGGCGTGGCCGAACAGGTCGAGCCCAGCGACGGCGGGATCGGCTTCGCCTGCGTCGTGCCACCGACTGCGCGCGCGATGTCGCCGTTCGCGCGGGCGGTGCTGACGCTGCTGCAGGCGCTTTGTGCCGCACGTCCCGCAGCCGGGCTCGATCGTTCCCGGCTGGCCGATGACCTGGCGCCCTTGCTGTATGGCGGCGGCACCTGTCCGCGCCTGAGCGATGCCGGGCTGGTCAAGCTGTTCCGGCTGCTGCGCCTGACGCGGCGGCTTCTAGATCTGGAAGCTGGCGCAGGCGCCAGCGCCCCCGGCCACGGCGCCTGAGCGGAGACCAGCCATGTCCGCACCGCACCCGCTCAACCAGGCCGTGATCGCGCAGGCGCTGCACGACCTGCGCAACGGGCAACTGCGACGCTGCAAGGCCATGGGCTTCGGCGAGGAAGAACTGGATGCACTGAAGCATCCCGAACTCGTGAGCATGCTGGTGAATGCCACTGTCTCGTGGTGCTCGGTGTCGGTCAACCGCGAGGTGCTCAAGCGATTGCTGAGCCAGGTGCACGACGTGGAGCGGGAGATCGCCACGGTCGACCGCATGCTGCGCCTGGGCGCCAGCACGGAGATGGTCAGCCGCTTCTACGGCCTGACGCATCAGGAGGTGGCCTTACGCCGCGACATCTTGGGGCTACCCAAGCGCAAGGGCCGGCATCCGGTGCTGGACGAGGTGCAGGACACGGCGCTGTGGAAGCAGTGGAAGGCCGGCGTCTCGGAGCACGACATTGCGCTGGACGACGAGATGGCGATGCTGGCGTTGACCATGGACCTGGCCGAGACCATGAACCTACCCATATCGGTGATCTGGTCGGCGATACGCAACTGGATCGACCAGGGGCTGGTGTAGGCCATGGCAACCGGCGGCGCACCCAGGCGCGATGGCCCCGTGGCGCTGTCCGCACTGTTCGACGACGCGCTGCGGGAACTGACGCCGCCAGCCCCGCGCGGCGCTGCCCCTGTGGCGCAGACTGCGCCGGTCAGCGACGGCTTCCTCTACAGTGGCAACCGGCACGAGAGCGTGCCGCGTGCGCTGTTCCTCGACCGGCGCCTGACGCCGCTGGAGCGCAATGCCTGGCAGGTGTTCCGCCTGCAGCTTCAAAGCGATGGCGTGACGGCGTTCCCCACCTACGATCAGCTCCGGCCCTATCTCGCCTCGATGCCCTGCGCGGCGCAGGCCTCGCACGAGACCGTGGCACGCGCCTTGACGCTGCTGCGCCTGACGCGCTGGCTGAGCCTGGTGCGGCGGCGCCGCGACCCGAAGACCGGGCGCATGCTCGGCAACCTCTACGTGCTGCACGATGAACCGCTCACGCCCTTCGAGGCGATGCAGCTCGATCCTGACTACCTGGGCCTGGTCAGCCAGGCACTGACCCATGCGGCCAAGGCGGTGCAGATCGTCGGCATGAACACCCTGCGCGAGATCGCCGAAGACCCGATGCTGGGCGGCCGCACGCTGCCAACGCGCCTGCAAGTGCTGGCACAGCGTATGGCCCGCAACGAATGGGCGGATGCGAGTTATCCACAAGAGCCTGTGGATAACGAATCCGAAGAAGGCCAGGACGGCCGACTTCGGAATCTCGATGACCCCTCTTCGGATTCCGAAGCAGGGCTGAAACCCTCGCCAGACGGCTCACTTCGGAATCCGAAGGAGGACCGTACAGTACGTATGGATCGTATAAATCAAGTACGTACAGTACCGCGCGTGAAGGCATTGCAGCATCTGCGCTTGCCCGAGCGCCTGCTGCGCTTGAAGGACGAGCAGCAAAGCGGCGCGATGGTGGCCTTGCAGCAGGTGGACGAGTCTCTGCGGCAGGCGGTGCTGGACGAATGGGATGCGCGCTGCCGCAACAGCGCGGTGCGCAACCCGGCTGGCTACCTGTTCGGCATCATCCAGAAGGCGATCCGCGGCGAGTTCAAGGCCTGGGCGGGTGAAGGTGGCTCGCCATCGACGCCGCCTGCACCGTCACTGTCGCCACGTCTTGCCGCACCTTCACCCTCCGCACCGCAACCTCCGGCGCCGAATGGCCACGGCCGCGAGGCGGCGCGGGCCTATCTGGCGAAGCTGCGTTCGACCTTGGGCGATTCCTGAGCGGCTATCCCCAGGGGATAGCTGGGACACGAAGCCTTCCAGCCATCGGCTTTGGTTTTGTCATGCGTCACATCGTCGCAGCCCGGCGCAGACCTATCCCCAGGGGATAGATGGAACACGCGGCCTTCACGGACGACAACCGGGGACACCCCCGCTGCGGTTTGTTGACTGACGCCCTTCCGGGCGATGCCGATGCTGGCGGCTCGTTCCTTCACCGCGAGTCGTCACCATGGCCAACGAACCCCAGCAGCCCCTGCAGTTGAACCTCGGATCGCTGCGCAGCGCGATGTCGCTGACGCTGCATACCCACCACGCTTCACGCATCTGGCATGGCCGAGCGCCCGCCGAGGGGCGGCCCGGAATCATCGGCCTCAACGGCTACATCAGTGTGATGAACAAGATGAAGCGCGGCGCCGAGCAGGACGATCCCTATTCGGACTGGTGGATGCTGCGCATCGAGGACAAGCTGACGCAGACCAAGGCCAGCCTGCAGGCGCTGCGCGAACAGGTGGACCAGGCGCTCGCCGACGTGCCGCCCGCGCTGTCGCTGGGTGAGAACATGAACGTGCAGCCCGTGAAGCTGCCGCTGTTCGTCAATGCGCAGCTCGGCTTCATGGCGGTGTACCTGCTGGCCGACTACGACGACCTGGCGCGCAAGCTGATCCTCGCCCACCACACCGCGCTGATCGACCGCAGCACGCTGGAGCGCTGGCTCAACGACGGCGCGCATGCACTGCGCAGCCTGTTCTCGCTGGCACAGCAGTACCGCTACTCCGGCGCGACGCGCGACGACTTCGCCTCGAAGAACGCGGTGGCGCGGGCGGCCCTGGAGAAGTTCGGCGAGCTGCCGCAGGACGTGCTCGAAGGCACGCGCCGCTCGCGCTTTGCGCCACCGATCGCGCGGCGGGCGGGCAAGCTTGGCGCAGCCGCTGATGCCGCACCCGTCGCTGACGCAGCCGATGTTGCGGACGACAACCACGACCATGACGGCGAAGGCACGAAGGCATGACGGCATCGTCTTCCACCGGCCAACCGGCGCGCTTCCTGGCGCTGGAACAGGCGGACTTCCAGCGCCTGGAACACGCGGGCTACCTAAAAGGCCTTTTACAGCCTTTTAAGGGTAAGGGGAGTCTGGAGGCCTGGGCCAACCAGTGCACGGCGCTGCGCGACGACTTGATCGGCCTGGCGCAGCGGCGCGTTCTGCAACAGGCGCGGGCCTATCCCTTCTCGCTGCTCGATGTGCAACTGGCCCAGCAGAGCACTGGCGCAGGCACGACCTTCCTGCGCTGGCGCAACCACGACCGTTCCTCGATGGGCGTGGCCCTGTGGGAATCGCTGCTCGACCGCCCGGCGACACCGGCTTCGCTGATCGATGACCTGTACGCGATGGAACTGCAGCGCATCGCGCTGAACATGCAGATCAGCCTCCTTCACACGCTGAGCCGCCAGGCCCAGGAGTGTGCCAGCAAGGCCGCGCAGGCCGAAGCGGCTTACCTGAGGCGTGTCCACGGGCATGCCGCGTCCATTCCACCCACCACCCCCAAGGAGTCACCATGAGCACGCACTTCGTCGGCGAGGGCAACATCGGCTCTGCGCCGGACTACCGCGAATTCCCCAACGGCAACGACGAGCCGCGCCGGCTGCTGCGCCTGAACGTCTATTTCGACAACCCGATCCCGAAGAAGGACGGCGAGTACGAGGACCGCGGCGGCTTCTGGGCGCCGGTGGAACTGTGGCACCGCGACGCCGACCACTGGAAAGACCTGTACCAGAAAGGCATGCGCGTGCTGGTGGAAGGCCGCACGGTGAAGGACGAGTGGGAGGACGCCGACGACAACGAGCGAACGACGTTCAAGATCGAGGCCCGGCGTGTCGGCATCCTGCCGTACCGCATCGAGTCCGTGACGCTCAGCGCCAAGCCGGCCGGCGGGCAGTAGCTCGCGCATCGTCCAGCACCGCGTCCCCGAGGGCGGCTGTAGCAACCGTCAGACGCCCGCCATGCACCAGCTACCCCCAGGGGATAGCTCCATGGTGTTCCACCGAGTTCCAGCCGCCCTCCCGAAACGACGCTCCCGCTGCGCCAGCCGCTGCGGTCAGCTCGTATTGCTGCGGCAACGCATCGCCAGCCGATCACAAAACGGTGTCCGCGCCGATCGGCTTCCTTGCTGCTGCCATCCGCTGGCCCGGCCAAGCTGGGGCCATCCGATGAACCGCACATTTCCCGAGGAGGCTTCATGCGCGTGTTCCTGTGCGAAAAGCCGTCCCAGGGCAAGGACATCGCCCGTGTGCTGGGCGCAGGCCAACGCGGCAACGGCTGTTACAGCGGTGCGGGTGTCGTCGTGACCTGGTGCGTCGGTCATCTGGTCGAAGCGGTTCCGCCCGAAGGCTACGGCGAGCAGTACAAGCGCTGGGCCATTGAGCAACTACCCATTCTTCCCGAGCGCTGGCGTGTCGAGCCCAAGGCGGCGACCGCGGCGCAATTCAAGGTCGTGCAGCAGCTCGTCGCCAAGGCAGGCGAGCTGGTGATCGCGACCGACGCCGACCGCGAGGGCGAGATGATCGCCCGCGAGATCATCGAACTGTGCGGCTACCGCGGCCCGATCCAGCGGCTGTGGCTGTCGGCGCTCAACGATGCGTCCATCCGCAAGGCGCTGGGAGCGCTCAAGCCATCCGCCGAAACGCTGCCGCTGTACTTCTCCGCGCTCGCCCGATCGCGTGCCGACTGGCTGATCGGGATGAACCTGAGCCGCTTGTTCACGCTGCTGGGCCGCCAGGCCGGCTACAACGGCGTGCTGTCGGTGGGGCGGGTGCAGACGCCGACGCTCAAGCTGGTGGTGGACCGTGATCGCGAGATCGCGCGTTTCGTCTCGGTGCCGTTCTGGGCCATCGAGGTGGCGCTTTCGCATGCGGGCCAGTCCTTCGTCTCAAGCTGGATGCCTCCGCAGGGCAGCACCGACGACGCCGGCCGCTGTCTGCAGCAACCCGTGGCGCAGCAGGCCGCCGAGCGCCTGCGCGCGGGCGGCGCCGCCCAGGTGCTGTCGGTGGAGACCGAGCGCGTGCGCGAAGGGCCGCCGCTGCCGTTCGACCTCGGCACCTTGCAGGAAGTGTGTTCCAAGCAATTGGGCCTCGACGTGCAGGAGACGCTGGACATCGCCCAGGCGCTGTACGAGACGCACAAGGCAACGACGTATCCGCGCTCGGACTCGGGCTACCTGCCCGAGAGCATGCTGGCCGAGGTGCCGGCCGTGCTCGACAGCCTGGTCAAGACCGATCCCAGCCTGCGACCGCTGGTCGACCGCCTGGATCGTCAGCAGCGTTCGCGGGCCTGGAACGACTCCAAGGTTACGGCGCACCACGGCATCATCCCGACGCTGGAGCCGGCGAACCTCTCGGCGATGAGCGACAAGGAGTTGGCCGTCTACCGGCTGATCCGCGCCCACTACCTGGCGCAGTTCCTGCCGCATCACGAGTTCGACCGGACGGCGGCGCAGCTCACGTGCGGCGGCCAGTCGCTGGTGGCGGTCGGCAAGCAGATCGCGGTGGCCGGATGGCGCCAGGTGCTGGCAGCGCCGGTGCCCGAGGACACCGACGGCGAGGATGTGCAGCGCGGCCAGGTGCTCCCGGTGTTGCACGCTGGCGCCGCCTGCCAGGTCGGCCAGGTCGAACTCATGGCGTTGAAGACGCTGGCGCCCAAGCCCTACACGCAGGGCGAGCTGGTCAAGGCCATGAAGGGCGTCGCCAAGCGCGTGACCGATCCGCGCCTCCAGCAAAAGCTCAAGGACACCACAGGCATCGGCACCGAGGCCACGCGCGCCAACATCATCAGCGGGTTGCTAACCCGCGGCTATCTCTTGAAGAAGGGCCGCGCCATCCGCGCGTCGGATGCGGCCTTCACGTTGATCGACGCGGTGCCGGCGGCCATTGCCGACCCGGGCACGACGGCGGTGTGGGAGCAGGCGCTGGACATGATCGAGGGCGGCCAGATGACGCTGGACACCTTCATCGCCAAGCAATCGAGCTGGGTCACCCAGCTCGTGCAGCAGTACCGCGGTGCCACCCTTGCCATCAAGCTGCCGCCGGCGCCGAGCTGCCCGCAGTGCGGCGCACCGATGCGCCAGCGCAGCGGCAAGAGCGGCGCGTTCTGGTCTTGCAGCCGCTACCCGGACTGCAAGGGCACGCAGCCGGTCGAAGATGCCGTGGCAGGCAAGCGCGGCGTATCCAGCCGTACATCCAACGCACCGCGCCGGCGCCCCAAGGCGAACTGACGCCCCACGTCTCCCTCTGCCACGCCGGCTGCTGCCGACGGCGGGGCAAACCTCCCGCGCCCCGCGGGACTCCCCAGCGCGCGTTCCCTTCTGCAACGGTGTGCGCGCCCTGCACGGGCCGATCACGGCTGGCAGGGCGAGAAGGTCTTTTCTC
Organism: Ralstonia sp. 110700041-2; assembly: GCF_056280165.1. Taxonomy (NCBI): domain Bacteria; kingdom Pseudomonadati; phylum Pseudomonadota; class Betaproteobacteria; order Burkholderiales; family Burkholderiaceae; genus Ralstonia; species Ralstonia sp. 110700041-2. Next base: position 47,358 of record NZ_JBSFAI010000011.1, read on the forward strand.
CATCGAATCGCGCTTGTCGCGGTTCCGTTGATCGAGTTGCTTCCGTCGATCCGGGAGCGGTCTCCTGGCGCCTTGGCCCGCAAGGCTGCGAGGTGCCAGGAGACTGCTTGCGGTTGACGGTATTCAGTGCCGGTGCCCGCCGGCGAAACAACGGGCTCCCTTTGTGTGTGGATACACGCCAGAGGATGCCGGCCCCAGCCACGAAACGGGCCGGGTGAGATTGCTGACGCAGCGAATGGCTTTGACGACGGCCTTGCCTGCTTGCAGCCCACAGGTGGATTGATTCCTCTCCAGCCGAAGTCCTTCGGGACTTCGGCTCCTTTGTCGTGGGTAGACGGATCGTGCGTCGCCGCGGGCAGCAGCGCCCAGGCCAAACCGGAGGGCGTTCGGTTCCGTTTGATCGGTGACGGCGCGCTGCCACGCTTCCATCCTTCCCGCATGTGTCGCTGACGGTCGTCAGCACCATGCCCTGGCAGCCCCGGTCTTCAAGGCTGCAATGCGGTTCGCCGCGTTGACCGATCCAGTCCGCTTCGCACCGACCACCGCGGACGCGCGTCGCCACGACGCGGGTGCTTTCGATGTTCAACCCTTCGGGAGGTATCCGCTCCCGTCAGGGCGTGGTGCTCCCGGTCTTCAACCACCAGGAGAAATCCATGTTCCTTGCGCTCGCATCGGCACCTTTGAGTGCTGAACAGGCCCGCGCCGAATCCATCGGCTACCAGGCCCTGGCCTACGTCGGCAAGCGCCTGCCCCTGCAGGTGCTGTGCAGCGCGGCCGGCCACTACATCGGAACCGCCGATGCGGACGGCCCGGTCTCGCGCGAGTCGGTCAGCTACTTCCGCTCGCACCACGCCGCCGAGCACGCCCTGCAAACGGGCCGCTGGCAGCAGCGCCTCAACCCGTGATGTCCAACCACCTGGAGACCATGTCATGAACCGTGCCCTGCCTCAAGAGGTACTTGATCAGATCGAGCTGGAACACCAGCACTTCGCCACCGCACCCCAAGCCTTCTTCGAGGCGTGGAAACGCGGCGTCCACATCGCCGGTTCCGAATGGTTCGGCGACGGCACCCGCGAAGGCCTGCAGCGTGCCACCACCAAGTGGGATCTGCGGCCGAAGCTGCTGATGCTCAACGACGCCCTCGGCGTCCTGAGCAGCGGCCAGCGGATGTTCCTGTCCGCGATGGTGAGTTTCTACAACGCCCGCGAGGGCGGCGCGATGCTCAAGCGTTGCGGCTTCGAGGGGCTGTCCGACCTGGGCGGCCTCGACCTGGAACGGCGCAAGGTCATCGCCGATCTGACGCTGAACTACAACGGCTGGTGAGCCGCTTCGGCACACCGACGATCTTCTCTTCCTCCGACCCCACGAGGGACATGCGCCTCCGCACGAGGCCGTGTCCCTCGATTTCTTTGTCGGTTGCTGGGCGCGCCGCCATGCGCGTTTCCGGCCGACCGGCTGCCACTTCATCCACTCGCTGGGGTTCAATCCCCAGCAGGGGACTGCCTCGGCCATCCTCTGCTGGAGAAATCCCATGTCCTACTCGAACAACAATCCCTTTGTCCGCGGCTACGACGGCCTGTCCGTCCAGCGTCTGCTCGCTATCTCCTACAACGACGACTGCCCGCTGACCTACCTGCCACTGCACCCCTCGCAGTCGAATCTGCCGGACAGCCTGGTCGAACGACGAAGCTGCACCTTCTCGGACGAATTCGCGCTGATCACCGAGGACCAGGCTGTCCCCGACGAACTGCAGGCACAATGCCGCAGCCACGGGCTCGCCCGCAACGTGGTCTACGCCGTGATGGCCGAGGAAGGCGGCAAGCCGCTGCACGTGGGCGATACTTACTCCGAGGAAGCGGCCCGTGAGGTGGTGCAGCGCCTGAGCTTCGAGACCGGCTATTACAGCCGGTGCTGGGAAATCAGCAGCGCGCACCTCGACGCCGAGGCGCATCGCTTCCTCGCCGAGATGGCCGACATCGCCACGCCGACGCTGTTCCTGTTCGTCGCCTTCCGCATCCCGTACAGCCCGGCCATCGGGTTGAAGGTGATCGCAACGCCCTGGACCGACGAGAACCTGCGCGCGGTCGAAGGCATCACGGCCCAGCGGCTGATGCAAGAGCATCGCAAGAAGGGCATGCCGGAATCGCTGGTGCACGTGCTGCATCTGGCCGCGCTCGCGGACGTGCGCATGCTGGTTTTCGATGCCGATGCGCCGGTGCTGGACGGACTGCCAATCTACGACGAGTGACACCCATTTCGAGCCCCCATGCGGGGCTCGTTTCATTTCTGGACGAAGCCGGTGGCGGTGCAATGCCGATTCCCCCGCGACGTTGGCCCTGTGCCTGATGCACGCTGCTCGCATGTTCGCTGGCGTTGCCGGCAAGCATGCCCAGGCAGTCGAGACCTTCGAGGCTGCGGCGCGGATCGCCGTGCTGGTTGTTTTTCCTTCTCCGGGGCGCATGTCGCGTCCATCCACCTCACCCCCAAGGGACATGCCTCCCTTGCGGGCGGAAGTTCCTTGGATTGCCACAAGGAGCCTCCCAATGGATACCCAAGCCATCCGCGCACAGATGCCGACACTGGTTCGCGGCCACGTGCCTTCCAACGTCCGCAGCTTCAAGTTCAACATCTTCGACGGCCAGCCCAAGGTTTCGACGCTGGGCTTTCACATCGACCCCAAGCCCTTCGAGGGCAAGGTCATCGCCACCACCGACGAGGCCATCGTCGTCAAGACGGGGCGGGCCGAGTTCGCGGTGCTCGACAGGGCGCTCGTCACCGACGTGCCCGACGAGGGCGCCAAGGTGCAGGTCGAACCTTATGCGCGGCGCCGCTTCGACGGCCTGCGCGCGGACACGCCCGAGGAGAGCACCGAGTTCACCGCCGACGGCCAGCCGTACACGGTGAAGCGACTCATCCTGGGTTCGGCGCCGGCCAAGCTGCCGATCGCCGAGCCGCAGTGCCCCGAGTTGCAGGAACTGATCCACCAACTGGAGCAGTTGCCCGCACCCGATGGCTTCCGGCGCATCACGCACCTGCTGGTGGATGCCGGCGCGCGGGACTTCACGGTGTTCGATCCGAGCCCCAGCAACATCATCGCCACGCCGCCGGCCATCGGCTTCACCGTCGCCTCGGCGAAGTTCCAGGGACGCGTCACCGTGCTCTACGAACGCGGCCTCGACACCTACGCGGTGGAACTGCACCGCGACGGCGAACTGGTCGAGCGGGTCGATGAAGTGTTCTTCGACACCTTGGGCCAGGTTCTGGAGCGACTGATCGACGACGGGAGCTGGCGCCTCATCCGCGTGCAGTGCCTGTCCGGTCGCAAGCCCGTCCAGCACTGAGCCCCTCACGTCCCCAAGCGGCTTCCCGCCCTCGCGGCGGGAAGCCTTCTTCCCCTACCTCCGTTGGAGATCACTTCCATGACTGTTCGATTCAAAGGTACCGAGCTTCGGCTCGTGCTCGCCGAGGCAGCGGCCAACCAGTGCCGCGTCATCCTGGTCAAGGACCAGGGCGTGTACTTCATGGCCGAGCGCGGCGAGAGCCGGCCCGATGGGCGGCGCAAGACCATCGCCTACGCCGTGGGCTGCAACCCCGACGTCGATGCGTTCGACGACTGGTGGGAGCTGACGCGCGCCGAGTTCGGCGGCGACGACTTCGGCGAGTTCTTCGACCTGCAGGAACGGGTGTTCGCCCGCATCCTGCATAGCGAGGACGACCTCGAAGTGTCGGCCACGGCTACGCACCTGTCGATGCAGCCCGTATCCGCTGCGCCAGCCGGTCACTGATCGTCCTGCTTCCCAGCCCCCTCGCGGGGGCTTCTCTTTCTCTGGTGCCGCGGCTCATGGCCGCATGCACGCGATCGTCTCCAGCCCGACTCGGGCTACTCACGCCGGCCATCGCCGGCGCCACCGCCTGGAGACGCACGCATGCGAGACCCGTTCAAGATCGAGCAACCGACCTGCATCAGTTTCAGCGGCGGTCGCACCAGCGCGTACATGCTCTGGCGCGTGCTGCACGCCCATGGCGGCCTGCCCGCGGATGTCGTGGTGTGCTTCGCCAATACGGGCAAGGAAGTGGACGCCACCTTGCGCTTCGTACGCGACTGCGCCGAACACTGACAGGTGCCCATTCATTGGTTGGAGTACCGGCCAGCGGAACCGGGCTTCGTGGTGGTGGACTTCGACACCGCCAGCCGCGCGGGCGGGCCCTTCGAGATGCTGATCCGCAAGCGGCAGTACCTGCCCAACCGCGTGGCGAGAGGGTGCACGACATTGCTCAAGATCAGGCCGATGCACCGCTTCCTGCGGCAGCAGGGCTGGACCGATTGGGACCAGTTCATCGGTATCCGCGCCGACGAACAGCGCCGGGTCGCCAAGATCAGGGCGCGCGGCCACTCCATCGAATCCACCCACGAGACGATGTGCATGCCGCTGGCCGAGGCCGGCGTGACCGTGCGCGACGTGTCCGCCTTCTGGCAGGCGCAGCCCTTCGATCTGGACCTGCTGACGGTCAACGGGCGCACGCTCGAAGGCAACTGCGACCTGTGTTTTCTCAAACCCCGCGGCTAGCGCCTGGCGCTCATCAAGGCCAGGCCGGAGGCGGCCGTGTGGTGGGTACGCATGGAATCGCTGAACCTCGCCAGCCGCCCGAGTGGCGCGCGTTTCCGCAACGATGGCCCGAGCTACGCCGACCTGGCGCGCTTCGCGGCCGACCAGCGCGACCTGTTCGATGCCGTCGAAGAATCCATCGCTTGTTTCTGCGGCGATTGAAGCGCGGGCCGTATCGTCGCGTCTCAACGTGATGCCACTGTCGCTGCGTGTGGCCAACGCCTTCGTGCTGGAACACCACCGGCATCACCGGCCTGTGCAGGGCGGCAAGTTCAGCCTGGCGGTCGCGCTGACCGACGGCGATGCGGTGCCAAGCCGCATCGTCGGCGTGGTGATCGTGGGCCGCCCGGTGGCCCGGCACCTCGATGACGGCTGGATGCTCGAAGTCACGCGGCTGCGCACCGATGGCACGCCCAACGCCTGCAGCAAGCTCTATGCGGCCGCCGACCGCGCGGCACGCGCGTTGGGCTACATACGTCTCATCACCTACACGCTGCCAGCCGAGGGCGGCGCCAGCCTGCGGGCGGCCGGCTGGCGCCTGGTCGGACAGCGCGGTGGTGGGAACTGGAACCGTGCGCGCCGGCCGCGGCAGGACACCCCCGAGGCGCTGCGCATGCCCAAGCTGCTGTGGGAGGCGCCGTAGCGACGAGCCTGGCACAGGTCGCCAATGCGGACAGCCGCCGGTGCCGATTGCCGCTCGCGCGGGCGCGCGTCCGGCGCCACGCTGTCGCCATGTTCCGCTGACACCCGTCAGCAGCATGCCCAGGCAGTCTCGATCTTCAAGGCTGCGACGCGGTTCCGACCGCGCTGATCAACCAGTTCGCTCCGGCATCCAAGCGCGAACGGCCATCGGTTCTCCCGATGGTGATGCCACCCAAGCTGTCCCTTCAACCCACGCGGGGGTTCCACACCTTCCCCGCCTTGGGTCGGGTGTGTCTCCGCCTCTTTGTTCTCAGGAGATTCACCATGACCACTTCCACCGACAAGTCCTTCTTCGACCTGCACATCACCGGCCTCGGGTACCTCAATCGCATCCGCGAAGTGAAGCCCAAGAAAGGCGATACCTTCCTGGCCTGCGACATCGCGGCGCTCAACGGCCCCAGCGATGACGTTGCCTACGTGCGTTTCGACACGCGCGTCTCTGGCTCAGAAGCGCAGCACCTAGTGCGCCGCTGCATCCAAGCGGTCGATGCCGAGAAGAAGGTGATGATCGGCTTCCGCCTGGGTGACCTGTGGACCGACACCTTCACCTACTCCAAGGGCAAGCGTGCCGGCGAGCAGGGGGTGAGCCTCAAGGCCCGCCTGCTGTTCGTCAGTTGGATCAAGGTCGACGGCAAGCTCGTCTACAAGGCCGAGCCCAAGCCGACCGATGACCGCGACGAACGCGACGTGCGCGACACGGATGTCCCCGCGACTTCCGCTGAACCGCAAGCCGCAGCGTCCGAGCCCGCCGCCGAAGCTGCCGATGAAGCCACTGCCGATGCTCCCGCATTGGAAGTTGCCGAGTCGTTCTGATCCGCAAGGCCCCATTTCCCCCGGGGTCTTGTCTTCATCTCACTCGCGTGCGTATGTGACCGTCTTCGTGACGGCCGCATGCGTGATCGCAGCTTCGTCCGCAGGAGTTCTTCATGATCACCATTCCCGGCCAACTGGCCATCAAGACTATCCACGGCCGCAACGGCGACTTCAACGTCGGCCGCCTCGCGACCTCCATCGGCGAGTTCGTCGTGAAGAACGCCGAACTCGACCAGTACGCCGAAGGCAAGTACGAGGGCGATTTCGCCATCGCGGAGATTCGCCCGTCCACATACACCGCCAACGGCCGCATGGTCATCGAGATTCGCGCCCTGCTGGGCGGGATGACCTTGTCAGCCATCGATGCCCTGAGCCGTGACGATGCCAGCCGGCTGAGTCCGCAGGAAGTCGATCCGATCGACGAGGAAGCGCAGACCGCTACGCCGACGCCGACGACCGCCCCCAAGGCGGCCGGCCGGAAGAAGGCACGCAGTTCGCGCGACCCGCTGGTCGACACCACGCCGTTCGGCAGCGAACCGGCTGCTGCGTCTGCCGAGGCTTCGGCCCATGAGGAAGACGGCGACGACGCGGCGCTGTTCGGCGCACTCTGGCCGCTGGGCGACGTCGTCAAGCTCGATGCCACCGTGGATCGGCGCGTGCTGCGTCAGCAGCGCGACCGCCTCGGCGACCTGGGCTACGAGTTCGCTCCGCTGTCCCAGGACTGGCACCTCGCCAGGGTCTGATCCGACCGCCGTTCCACGCCGCGTTCCTGCGGCTTTCCACCACCCGCCGGGGTTCCTTCCCTGGCGGGAGGACTCCGGCCCTTTCTCACAGGAGTCATTCCATGGGCTGGACATTTGTTCGTATGACGCGCGATCAGTTGATCCGCGAGCTGACCGCGACAGAGGAAACCGAGCGGTCGCGCAATGAGGTCATCGACCACACGCTGGTCGGCAACGTGCTCTGGACGGTGGTGCGCGTCACCGCCAAGCAGGCCGGCATCCTGGGTCTCGCACCCGAAGAGTCGGCCACCTTGATCGGCTGCCATCTGCTGGAAAGCGAGGGCCGCGAATGGGGCTACAAATCCCTGGTCGAGGCCGAGCACCCGTACTACTACTCGTGCCCGCTGCGCTATCTCGACATGGCGCCTCAGCGGTGCGCCACCTGGCGCGCACGGGTGCATGCCTTCCACCAGCAGCGGCCGACGTACAACGCGGCCGCCGGTGCAGTCACCGAGTGAGGCGCACATGGACACCATCCTGTCGTCCTTGCCGACCGAGCTGCTGCGCTTCGTCGAAGACCAGTTGGCCAACAACGAGGTTTCCGACGACGACGAGCTGCGCGAGCACTTCATCGCCAACGGCCTCAGCGAAGAACAGGCGTGGCAGGCATTGACCTACCGCACGCTGTACCTGCGCCACGTCTTTCTAGAAGGCTTCACGCCGATCACCAAAGGCCAGGAAGCACTGTGCTTCAACCCGCAGACCCGCGGGTGGGAGCCGGCTCCGACTCCGTAGGCCGGCCTTCACGCAGCGCGCGCTGCTTCATCCCTTTCCCCAGGCCCTGTTCAGCAGGGCTTTTCTTCGTCCCACGCAATCGCGCGCATCCGGCCTCGGCCGCTGGATGCCGATTGCTCCATTCCGCAAGGAGATCATCATGCAACTCGCATCCCGCTTCGCTTCTCGTTCCCCGGTGCTGCGCGCCGACCATCCGCTGTCGGACGATCAGATTCGCACCGTGGTCCCGTCCATCTTCGCGGACAACCCGCACGAAAGCCGATCCGAACGGTACAGCTACATCCCCACGGCGGCTGTGCTGACCGAACTTCGCAAGGAGGGTTTCCAGCCGTTCATGGTGTGCCAGACCCGCGTGCGACACGAGGATCGCCGCGACTACACCAAGCACATGCTGCGCCTTCGCCACGCCAGCCAGATCAACGGCGCCGAGGCGAACGAGATCATCCTGCTCAACTCGCACGACGGCAGCAGCAGCTACCAGATGCTCGCGGGCATGTTCCGCTTCGTCTGCCACAACGGCCTGGTGTGCGGCGATACCTTCGCCGACGTGCGGGTGCCCCATAAGGGCAACGTCACCGATCACGTGATCGAAGGCGCCTACGAGGTGCTGCACGGCTTCGAGCGCGTGCAGGACTCGCGCGACGCCATGCGGGGCATTACGCTGGACAACGGCGAGGCCGAAGTCTTCGCCAGGTCGGCGCTGACCTTGAAGTACGACGATTCGGGCAAGGCCTTGCCCATTACCGAGACCCAGATCCTGCGGCCCCGCCGTTTCGACGACAACCGCGCCGATCTGTGGTCGGTCTTCAACCGGGTCCAGGAAAACCTGGTCAAGGGCGGCCTGAACGGCCGCGCCGCCAACGGGCGCCAGCAGCGCACGCGACCCGTCCAGGGCATCGACCAGAACGTCCGGCTCAACCGGGCGCTGTGGCTGCTCGCGGATGGCCTGCGTCAGCTCAAAGCCTGACCGAAAAGCGGATCGTGTCCTCGCGGCACGATCCGCTTTTTCTTTGCCGGCGGCGCAAGCGTCAAGGAAAACAGGGTTGCGTGCCAGGTCGGTTTTCGGCTCACGCGGCACGCACCTCTTGGCGCAGGCTATGGCCCATGTCCGTCGGCGTTGCCGACAACATGCCCAGGTAGCCCAGACCTTCAAGGCTACGGTGCGTTGCGACGCACGGTCTGATTCTTCGCCACGACGCTTACCGCGTTCTCTTCCATCCCCCAGGGGCAGTGATTGCCCTCGCGGGTGGTGCTGTCTCCGCTCACTTCGAGGACATCACCATGCCTGCACCTTCTTCCCCCAAGACGCTCTATCGCATCGACGAGTGCCCCGACCTGATGGCCGATGGCGTCGTCGGTGACGAGAACGGCAACCTGGTCTTCATCTCCCTCTGGGCGCGCGACACCGCCGTCCAGGAATTCCTGGCCCGCCTCACCCTGGGCCGGGACGAACAGGGACTGGATCAGTTCCACATCATCACCGAGCAGGGCGCGAGCGTCCCGGTCTTCGTCGGTAACGTCGAGAACCTGGACAAGCGCAGCGCACGCGCCTATCGGCGCACGCTGTTCGGCTCGCTGACCAACATCTGGCTGTTCGATCGGCGCTGCGTCAAGCCCGACAAGGCCAACGCCAGCGCGCTGGCGCTCCTGCCTCGCGATTCCACACACCGGCTCGACCGGCTGTGGAAGCTGGTGCGGGATACCTGCCCGCTGCCGCTTCTCGATCCCTGGCGCGAACCCGTGCTGGAACTGCTGCAGGCGAAGTCGATGCTGACGCGTCTGCCGTTCGCCCTCGGGCCGCTAGAAGGCCACCGGCTCGCCATCGACGTGCCGACGCTGACTCAGGTGCTGGGTGGCCTGATCCGCAGCGGCGCGCTCGTCGCCGACACGTCCGCCAGCCGCATCCCTTCGGCACAACCGCTTGAAGCGGTGGCTTGAGGTTCTTGCACCGGACACGCGCGCCCCGCGTGTCCGCAGCCCTTCAATTCATCTACTGCCAGGAGACTCCTATGGCCCTCATGTTCCCGCGGCTTGCCCGCAACTTCGTGAAGAACGGGTACTTCCCCACGGATGAACCCACGCTCGAAAGAGCACTCGCCGCATTGGCGCCCCCCGATTCCTCGGCCGGGCCGCTGTGCATCCTCGATCCCTGCGCCGGCGAAGGCGTGGCGATCGCCGAAGCCGCCCACGCCCTCGGGCGCGGACGGGTCCAGGCCTTCGCCGTCGAGTACGACGCCGAGCGCGCGCGCCATGCCCGGCAACTGGTCGATCGCTGCATCCACGGCGACCTAATGGACACGCTGATCAGCCGGCAGAGCTTCGGCCTACTGTGGCTTAACCCGCCGTATGGAGACCTGGCCAAGGATGCCAACGGCAACGTCGGCTACCAGGGCCAGGGCCGTGCCAGGTTGGAGAAGCTGTTCTATCAGAAGGCGCTCCCGCTGCTGCAGTACGGCGGCGTGCTGGTCTACATCGTTCCGCACTACGTGCTCGACGCCGAGCTGGTCGGCTGGCTGACCCGGCACTTCGCCGAGCTGCGCATCTACCGCGCAGTGGAAGCGCAGTTCAAGCAGGTCGTGATCTTCGGTCGCAAGGTTCGCCTGCGCGACCAGGCATCGGATTCGGTGAAGGCCACGCGCGCGCTGCTGCTGCAGATCGGGCAAGGCGATGCCGAAGCGGAGGAACTGCCAAGCGAATGGCCGTTCCTGCCGTACACGGTGCCTGCCAGCCCGGCCGAGCCGGAGCATTTCTACCGCGTGACGATGGAGCCCGAGCAATTCGCCGATGAAGTCGGCCGGCTGCAAGGGCTCTGGCCGACGCTCGACACGCACCTGGGTGCCGCGCAGCAGTCGCTGCGGCCTCCGGCGCGGGCCTTGTCTCACTGGCATCTCGCTCTGGCCTTGGCCGCAGGCGCGATCTCCGGCGTGGTGAAGTCCAAGACGGGCCGTGTGCTCGTCGTCAAGGGCGACACCCACAAGGAGAAGACCTTGCAGACGGAATACACCGAGCGCGACGACGGCTCCGTGGCCGAGACGCGCATCCTGACCGACAAGTTCGTGCCGGTCATCCGTGCCTGGGACATGACGCCGGGCTCGTCGACCTGCGGCGAGGTGTTGACCATTCGCTGATCGTTCTTCCCAGACGGTTCGCCGTCCCTTTCATCCACCCACCGGGGTCATGTTGCCCCGCCGGGTGCCGTGGCCCTCTCATTTTCCTGAAGGAGAAAACCATGACACTCGCAGTTCTCAACGTGGCGTCGCAAGCACGCTTTGCCCCTGGGCACCTGGTCATGACCTGCGGCATCGATGCGCTGGTCCAGCAAGGCCGGCTCAATCCGACTCCGTACCTGTGCCGCCATCTCAATGGCGATTGGGGTGACCTCGACGACAGCGACCGGCGCCAGAACGACGCCGCGCTGCGTTCTGGCGAGGATCGGTTGTTCTCGTCCTACCAGGTCGCGCCTGACCTGAAGCTCTGGATCATCACCGAATGGGATCGCAGCGTGACCACGCTGCTGCTGCCCAGCGAATACTGATCTTCATCGACCGCGGCCTCGTGCCGTTCTTTCTTCCCACCTCGGGGCATGCCATCGCCCCGCAGGGGAGGTGCATGCCCCATTTCCTTGGAGCATCACCATGTCCCTCGATACCGACGTTGTTCCCGCCACCGATGGCGCGCCCGTTCAGGGCGACCTGCTCGAAGCGGTTGCCTCTCCTCTGGCGATGAGCCTTCAGGATTTCGTTGCCGAATTCGGCGACGAGCTGCTGGACTCGCTCAACCGCGCCAACCCTCCCGTCTACACCGGCCAGGCCCGGCCGCATCGCCAGCTCGTGCTGGCCAGTCTCAAGCGCAAGCTGTTCGGCGCGCAAGCCGAGGTGGTGCATGCCGTCACCGAGCTGTTGGCCGACCGCGGCGAACGCGCTGCGATCGTCAATGGCGAGATGGGCTGCGGCAAGACCACCGTTGGCATCGCCACGGCGGCCGTGCTGCACGCCGAAGGCTACCGCCGCACGCTGGTGCTCTCTCCGCCGCACCTGGTCTACAAGTGGCGCCGTGAAATCCAGGAGACGGTGGCCGGCGCGAAGGTCTGGGTGCTCAATGGCCCGGACACGCTGTTCAAGCTCATCAAGCTGCGCGAGCAGTTGGGCGTACCGGTGCGCGGCCAGGAGTTCTATGTGCTCGGGCGCGTCCGCATGCGCATGGGTTTCCACTGGAAGCCCGTCTTCAACGTGCGGCGCACGAAGCACGGCGAAGTGGGCGCATGCCCAGACTGCGGCCAGGTCATCACCAACCTTGACGGCGAGCCGATCAACCCGGTCGAACTCGAAGCCGAGGACTACCGCCGCCGGTGCAGCCACTGCGGCGCACCGCTGTGGACGCTGATGCGACCACGGAGCCTGTCCGCCAGCGACCAGTCAACGGCCGTCTTCAAAGCCTTGCAGCGCATCCCGACCATCGGGGAAGTCACGGCGCAGAAGCTGATGAAGAAGTTCGGCGACTCGTTCCTGGCGTCCATGCTCGGCGACAACATCCACGAGTTCATCAACCTCATGGATGCCAACGGCGAGCTGGTGTTCTCGGATCGCCAGGCGCACCGCATGGAGCGGGCGATGGCGAACATGGAGTTCGGCTTCGGTGAGGGCGGCTATCAGCCGTCCGAGTTCGTCAAACGCCACCTGCCGCAAGGCACGTTCGACCTGCTCATCGCCGACGAGGCGCACGAGTACAAGAACGGCGGCAGTGCCCAGGGCCAGGCCATGGGCGTGCTGGCGGCGAAGGCTCGCAAGACCTTGCTGCTTACCGGCACGCTGATGGGCGGCTACGGCGACGACCTGTTCCACCTGCTGTTCAGAGCCCTGCCGGGGCGAATGATCGAAGACGGCTACCGCCCGACCAAGAGCGGCAGCATGACCTCGGCGGCCATGGCGTTCATGCGCGATCACGGCATCCTCAAGGACATCTATTCCGAGAGCACCGGCACGGCGCACAAGACGGCCAAGGGCACCAAGGTCTCGGTGCGCACGGTCAAGGCGCCGGGCTTCGGTCCGAAGGGCGTGCTGCGTTGCGTCCTGCCGTTCACGGTCTTCCTGAAGTTGAAGGATATCGGCGGCAATGTGCTGCCGTCCTACGACGAGGAGTTCCGCGAGGTGGCGATGGACACGGCGCAAGCCGCGGCCTATCGCGACCTGTCGTTTCGTCTGACCTCGGCGCTGAAACAGGCGCTGGCCAAGCGCGACACGACGCTGCTTGGCGTGGTCCTCAACGTGCTGCTGGCCTGGCCGGATTGCTGCTTCCGGTCGGAGACGGTGGTGCACCCGCGCACGCGCCAGACCTTGGCCTTCGTTCCAGCTCAGTTCAACGAGCTGGAGGTGATGCCCAAGGAGCGCGAGCTGATCGAGATCTGTAAGCAGGAGAAAGCTGCGGGTCGCAAGACGCTGGTCTATTCGGTCTACACCGGCACGCGCGACACCACGTCGCGTTTGAAGGTGCTGCTGGAGCAGGAAGGCTTCAAGGTGGCGGTGTTGCGCGCAAGCGTGGATGCCAGCCGTCGCGAGGACTGGATTGCCGAGCAGTTGGACCGCGGCATCGACGTGCTCATCACGAACCCGGAGCTGGTCAAGACGGGTCTCGACCTGTTGGAGTTTCCGACGATCGTTTTCATGCAGTCGGGCTACAACGTCTACAGCCTGCAGCAGGCGGCCCGGCGCTCCTGGCGCATTGGCCAGAAGCAGCCGGTTCGCGTCATCTATCTCGGCTACGCGGCTTCCTCGCAGATGACCTGCCTGGGGCTGATGGCCAGGAAGATCATGGTCTCGCAGAGCACCTCGGGAGACGTGCCTGAATCGGGACTGGATGTGCTGAACCAGGACGGGGACTCCGTCGAGGTGGCACTGGCCCGGCAGCTCGTCGCGGCCTGATCCGCCAACCCAAGCCGGCTGCCCTTCGGGGCGCCGGCTTCTTTTTCCTGCGCATCGATGGCAGGCCATGAAGTCGGGCGCCTGCCAGTTCCCTTTGTTTGCTGCCCGAACGCTTCGCGGCGGCGATGGTGAGGGCTCCGTGTTCCAGGGACTTGCCCCATGCAACCACTCATCTGCGTCGCTCATCGCCTGGCCGTGCCTGCCATGTTGGCCGGCTGCGTGCTCATCACCGGCTGCGCCGCGACAGACGCGGCGAGCATCCTGACTGCCGATGACTCGCCTCCCGAGCCTGCAGTGTTCGTCAGAACCATCTCTCCAGAGCCCGAGCCGAGCCTCATCCCGGTGGCCCGCTACGGCCGCTACACCCTGGTCGAGATGGTGCCGGAACCGGCGCAGCGCGACCTGCTGCGCCAAGTGATCGAGATTTCGATTCCGCCGACCCTGGACGCGGGCGTCGGCGATGCCTTGCGACACGTGCTGCTGCGCACCGGCTACCGCCTTTGCGACGCGCCGGACGCCGCATCGCTGTTCACGCTGCCGCTGCCGGCGGCGCATCTGCGGCTCGGGCCGCTGCCGCTGCGCGATGCCTTGCTGGCGCTCGCCGGGCCGGCTTGGGAGCTGTCCGTCGATGACGCTGCGCGTGCGGTGTGCTTCACACGCGTGACGGCCATCCGTGCGTCGAGCACAAGCCCCGTTGCCGCAACGCCGGCATCGAGCGCGCCAGCCGCTGACCCCGCCAATCCCAAAGTGCCCCCGGAGACCCAGCCATGACCCTACCGCAGCTTCCCGACGAGAACGTTGGCCGCACGCGCTGGTTGAAGATCGCAGCGGCGGTCTGGCTGCTGCTCGTGAGCATCTTGGCCGTAGTCAACAGCGTGGGCTTGTCGCGCCTGATCGAGCAGAGCCAGGCCAGCGCCCAGGATGCGCACGTGCAGGCGCTCAACACGCGCGTCGCCGAACTCGAACAGCAGGCGGCGGTCTCCAAAAGCCAGCCAAAGCCCGTCACCGAGCCCGATTTCGAGGCTGCCCGCAAGGCGCTGGATGAACGCCTGGCGCTGGTGGAGCAGGCCCGGGCCACCGACGCCCATGCCGGCGAACTGCAGGCGCTGCAAGCGCGCGTGGCCGACATCGAAGCCCGCATGAAGAGAACCGCCGCGTCTTCCGCGGCGCCCCGTCGTACCGCCGAGCCGGCCAAGCCCAAGGTGCCCGAACCGCCGTTCAACGTCGTGGGGGTGGAACTGCGCGGTGGCGAGCGCTTCCTGTCGGTGGCGGCACCCAAGCCATCGTCGGTGCTGGACGTTCGGCTGCTGCGCGAAGGCGATGCCGTGGGTGCGTGGCGTCTGCTGGCGATCGAGGCACGCGCCGCCGTGTTCAGCGTGGACGGCCAGACCCAGCGCATCGCGCTGCCGTAGGAGCTGGCCATGAAGCACCCCGTGATCTGCTTCGCCGCCACCCTTGCTTTCGTTGCAGGCACCGCAGGCACAGCCTCGGCGCAATCGGCCCCGATCGCGTCCTCGCGCACCGTTCCTGCCCAGGTGCAGAACAGCAACGACGCCGCGCTGGACGAGCGCCTGGCCCGCGATTGGGGCCTGCGCCCCGAGGAGTGGGCACGCTACCGCCAGCTGATGCAGGGGCCGCTGGGCATCTATTCCCCGAACCTTGATCCGCTCACGGCGCTTGGCATCGAGGCGCGCAGCGACGAGGAACGCAACCGCTATGCGGAGCTGCAGGTGCAGGCGGAATCGAAGCGTGTGGGCAAGACGCTGGCCTACCAGCGGGCCTACGACGCGGCCTGGAAGCGGCTCTATCTCGGCCAGCAGCGCGTGAACATGCCGGGCGCGAAGGCGCCGGGTGTCGGCAACAAGGGTTCGGGCCGACTGGCCGTCTTCGTGAAGGCTGAGTGCCCGCTGTGCGAACAGCGCGTGCGCCAGTTGCAGGCGGCCGGAACCGCCTTCGACCTCTACATGGTCGGCAGCCGCCAGGAAGACGCCCGCATCCGCCAGTGGGCGACGCAGGCCGGCATCGACGCCGGCCGCGTCCGCTCGCGCGCCATCACGCTCAACCATGACGCCGGGCGCTGGCTGTCGCTCGGCCTGCCCGGCGACCTACCCGCCGTGGTGCGCGAGGTCAACGGCCAATGGCAGCGGCAGTAACGGCACCGACTTGGGCTCGCCGCGCGGGCCACGCGGCCATGGTCGTGGGGCTCTATGCCTGCTCAGCCTTCGCTTTTGCCCTGGAAGTGCCACCTCCCGCCTACCAGCTTGCTGCGCGACAGGCGGGCGTGCCGTCTCCGGTGCTGTACGCGGTGGCGCTGCAAGAGAGCGGCGCGCGGCTACGCGGCCATCTGATCCCTTGGCCGTGGACGCTCAACGTCGCCGGCCGGGCCGAACGCTATGCGACACGGGCTGAGGCCTGCGCTGGCATCCGCCGGGCACTCGCCCGCGCGCCGGCCAACCGCATCGACGCTGGCCTCGGTCAGGTCAACCTCGGTTATCACGCACACCGCTACGGGCATCCCTGCGATCTGCTCGACCCCTACCGCAACCTCGCCATCGCCACGGAAATCCTGCAGGAGCAGCACACTCCCGGCGAGGACTGGCTGGTCGCCATCGGCCGCTATCACCGCCCCGCGGGCGGGGCGCCGGCTGCCCGCTATCGCCGCAGCGTCCACCAGCACCTGACTCGCGTGCTCGGATCAGGCGCCTCACTTCCCGTTGCCAGGAGTTCCATGCCATGAACCGCACCCTTGTTGCCGCCGCCGCTGCGGCGCTGCTGACCACGATGGCCCACGCGCAGGAGCGCCGCCCCGCAGCCAAGAATGGTTCCCCGCCGCTGATCGTGGTCGAGGACAAGGGCGGCACTTCGGCGCTGCCGTACTACCGGCCTTTGAATCCGCAGGACGCGCCGCCCGGTCAGCCTTCCGCATCCCAGCCAGCGCCGCGTATTGGCGGCCCAGCCGATGCCGAAGCAGTTATGCTGCCGGTGCGTTCGATGCGGCTGCCCCCCGGCGAGGAACCGCGGCGCGTGATCCGCGCACCAGGCCTGACGCCGCTGTTCCTGGTCGGCGACGACGACCGCTCGCGCGCCTGGCTCAAACAGCGGCGCGCGACTTTGCAGCAACTGCACGCTGTCGGCTTGGTGGTCAACGTGGCCTCACCCGAGGCATTGGCCGCGCTGCGCCACCTCGTGCCGGGTCTGATGCTGTCGCCTGCCTCGGGCGACGACCTGGCCCAGCGCCTGGGCCTACGGCATTACCCGGTGCTGATCACCTCCACCGGCATTGAACCGTGACGTGAAGCGCTCGCCATGGCCCAGCCACAAGCCGTTGAGGTCTTACTGCGGCCAGCCGTGGAGCTATACACCGTCGCGGTCTGTGCGGGCGCCGCACTTCTGTGCCTGGTGGCCCCGTGGTCGCTCGCGCTGAGTCCCTTGCTGGGGCTGGGCAGCGCGCTCGCCTTCCTCACCTTCGGCGCGATCCGGTTGCGCGAGGCCGCGGCCATCCTGCGCTATCGACGCAACATCCGCCGACTGCCGCGCTACGTGATGACCAGCCGGGATGTGCCGGTCAGTCAACAGCGGTTGTTCATTGGCCGGGGGTTTCGGTGGGATCAACGCCACACACACCGGCTGATGCAGACCTACCGGCCGGAGTTCCGCCGCTACGTTGAACCCACGGCGATCTACAGGGTCGCGCGGCATCTTGAGGCGCGGCTGGAATTCGCGCCGCATTCACTGTCCAAACTCGCAAAGGCATTGGCCTGGGACAGCCCACTGAACCCGGTGCGGCCGCTGCCACCGTTGGGAGGGCTACCACGCTTGCACGGCATCGAGCCGCGCGAGGTCGACGTCACGCTGCCCCTCGGCGAGCGCGTCGGTCACTCGCTGGTACTGGGCACCACGCGCGTCGGCAAGACGCGTCTGGCCGAGCTGTTCATCACCCAAGACATTCGCCGCAAAGTAGGGGGCCAGCATGAGGTCGTGATCGTCTTCGACCCCAAGGGCGACGCCGATCTCCTGAAGCGCATGTACGTCGAGGCCAAGCGTGCCGGGCGCGAAGGCGAGTTCTACGTTTTCCACCTGGGCTGGCCGGACATCAGCGCCCGCTACAACGCGGTGGGACGCTTCGGGCGCATCAGCGAAGTCGCCACGCGCATCGCGGGCCAGCTCTCGGGTGAAGGCAACAGCGCGGCGTTTCGTGAGTTCGCCTGGCGATTCGTCAACATCATCGCGCGGGCGTTGGTCGAGCTGGGGCAGCGTCCCGACTACCTGTTGATCCAGCGTCATGTCATCAACATCGACGCACTGTTCATCGAATACGCCCAGCACTACTTCGCCAAGAACGAGCCCAAGGCCTGGGAGATCATCGTCCAGCTCGAAGCCCGGCTCAACGACAAGAACATCCCGCGCAACATGGTCGGGCGCGAGAAGCGCGTCGTCGCCCTGGAGCAGTACCTGTCGCAGGTACGCATCTACGACCCGGTGCTCGACGGCCTGCGTAGCGCGGTGCGTTACGACCGGACGTACTTCGACAAGATCGTCGCTTCGCTGCTGCCGCTGCTGGAGAAGCTCACCACCGGCAAGATCGCGCAACTGCTCGCGCCGAACTACTCCGACTTGTCCGATCCGCGGCCGATCTTCGACTGGATGCAAATCATCAGGAAGCGGGCCGTGGTCTACGTCGGCCTGGACGCACTGTCGGACGCGGAAGTGGCGGCGGCGGTCGGCAACTCGATGTTCAGTGATCTCGTCTCGGTCGCCGGCCACATCTACAAGTTCGGCATCGACGACGGCCTTCCAGGTGCCGCGACCGGTGTGAAGGTGCCGATCAACGTGCACGCCGACGAGTTCAACGAACTGATGGGTGACGAGTTCATTCCGATGGTCAACAAGGGTGGCGGGGCCGGTGTCCAGGTCACGGCCTACACGCAGACGCTCTCGGACATCGAGGCCCGCATTGGCAACCGGGCCAAGGCGGGACAGGTGGTGGGCAACTTCAACAACCTGTTCATGCTGCGCGTGCGCGAGACCGCCACGGCCGAACTGCTGACACGGCAACTGCCCAAGGTGGAGGTCTACGCGACCACCGTCATGAGCGGTGCCACCGATAGCTCGGACCCGACCGGAACCACCGCGTTCACCTCGAACACGCAGGACCGCATCAGCAGCACCAGCGTGCCCTTGATCGAGCCGGCGCATATCGTGGGTCTGCCCAAGGGCCAGTGTTTCGCCCTGATCGAGGGCGGGCACCTGTGGAAGGTGCGCATGCCACTGCCTGCGCCCGATCCTGACGAGGTAATGCCCAAGGATCTGCAGGAACTGGCTGGCTACATGCGCCAGCACTATGTCGAAGCCGGCGACTGGTGGGACAGCCACGGTCTGCCTGGCTTGCAGGAGCAGGCGTTGCCCGAGGATCTGCTGGCGGACTTCAAGCAGATGGCCGATGCCCAGAGAGGAGCGGACGGGAGGGCTGAGGCATGAGCGATCCGGCCGATGTCGCCCAACGCCAGCAAGTCCGCCAGCAGGGGCTGCTCGCCGGCTTGCTCACGCTACCGTTTCGCTTCTTCGGAGTGCTGTGCGGATCGCTGTTCCTGTGCATCGTCATCGAGTGCGTGGGCATGCACTTCTTCTGGCCAGAGGAAGGTTGGCACCACGCACAGACCATGCTCAATCACGAACTGGCGCTGGTGTCGGAGAGCTTCACGCGCAGCGTGATCGTGCAGGAGCCGGGCCGCAGCGCCAAGCACCTTATCGAGCTGGCCTACGACTGGCTGTTCGTCAAAAGCGGGCTGCTCGACTGGATGCGCGATGCGGCCAACCAGGCCCGCGCGGGCGCGCAGAACCACGCACACGACTTCCGCTACTACATGGCCCTGATCTACGTGCACGTGGAGAGCTACCTGATTGCCGCGGCCTACACGGTGCTGGTCTTCCTGGTACGACTGCTGGTGCTGACACTCACCTTGCCTCTGTTTCTGCTGGCCGCCTTCGTCGGCCTGGTCGATGGCCTGGTGCGGCGTGATGTGCGCAGTTTTGGCGCGGGACGCGAATCGGGCTTCGTCTATCACCGCGCCCGGGCCGCGCTGATGCCGCTGGCCGTGCTGCCCTGGGTCATCTACCTCGCGTTGCCGGTGAGCGTGCATCCACTGCTGGTACTGCTGCCGAGCGCCGTGATGCTGGGCGGGGCGGTGGACATCGCGGCGGCCACTTTCAAGAAGTACCTGTAGCGACCGTTACCGCGGCCCAGGCGCGCGGAAAGCGGTAGCCCGTCGATGCCGATTGATTGCGGCGCGCGCGGTGCGTGCGTCGGAGCATCAACGCCATTCGCCTCGCCGAGGCTTCAACGAGGAATGGCACGATGGAATCGACCTGCCGCCGCACATCCGTCTGGCGCCGCGCGACGGCCGTGCCACTGCTTGCACTGGCCTTGTCCCTTGCCGGGATTCGTCCGGCTTGCGCCGCGGATGACGCCCCCGAGCGCGAGCAACTCGCCGCACTGGCCCGCCAGATCGAACTGGCTGATCGACTGGCGAACCACCTAGCCGATCAGGCCGCGGTCAGCGCCAAGCGAGCCCGCTATCACTTCGACTATGCACGGCTGCGTGCCGACCTGCAGCGCGTGCGGGCCGGCCTGCAGGACTACCTCGTTCCGCAGCGAGCCCAGCCACGCGATCCCGCGCCGCTGAGCGGCGAGTACCAGCAGTCCGTGCCTGATGACGCACCCCGCGCCGTGCGGCCGGAGGCATCGCCATGACGGCTTCCGCCGATCAAGTCGCGGCCTTCCAGGCCAACGGCGGCTTCGCCCCGGCGGACGCCTCCACCGTCGTCCTGGGCTTTGTCTTCGCCGTCCTGCTGCTGTGGGGTGTGTGGGCGATGCGCACGGCCTACGTCGGCTGGGCCGACCAGCGCCTGTCTCAGCGTCAGTTCCTCGGGGTCGTCGCACGCTTTCTGGCGATGTACCTGGTACTGAGTTTTCTTCTCCTGTCCTGACCTCACCACCTCGAAAGGTATCTCGCCATGAACGCTTCGACCACTCCCCACACCACGCCGCGCGCCGTGCGTCGCGCCGGCTTGCTCACTCCGCTGGCCCTTGCAGCCACGCCACTCGCTTCCTGGGCCGCGCTGCCCACCATGGAAGACCCCTCGCGCGGCACCGGCAGCGGCATCATGCAAACGCTGCAGAACTACGGCTATGACATCGTGCTCCTGATCGCGTTGCTGGTCGTGGCCTCGATGTTCATCGGCGTCTGCTACCACGCCTACACCCGCTATTCGGAAATCCACACCGGCCGGGCCACGTGGGGCCAGTTCGGCCTCACTGTCGGCGTGGGCGCCATCCTGCTCGTGGTCGGCATCTGGCTGCTGACCAAGGCCACCGGCGTCCTGTAAGGACCGGCAACGATGGCCGGCGCTTTCGAGAGCCCGCGGGAGGCTTCCCGCGACGGGCTGGTGACCTTCCTGCCGCATCGCCTGAACCGCCAGCCGGTGGTCGTGCGCGGGCTCACCGCCGACGAGCTGTGGATTTGCGCCGGCCTGTCGGCTGCGGCCGGGCTCGTACTCGGTGTGCCGCTGGCCTGGTTGACCCACAGCATCGCGATGGTGCCCACGCTGATCGTGGTCGGTATCGGGATCGGCGTTTTCGTCGGTGGCGGGCTGCTGCGCCGCATGAAGCGCGGTCGGCCCGACACCTGGCTGTACCGCCAGCTTCAATGGCGCCTCGCGCTGCGCTACCCGAGGCTGGCCGCCCATCTCGGCGGTGGCCAGCTCGTCACCCGCTCGGGCTGCTGGACTACACGGCGCCAGCGACCCGCGATTCGCGCCGCGTTGGCCCAGGCTCCCGCAGAGAAGACGTCACATCGTGACAGGAGGGCTGTCCAATGAGCCGCTTCAAGAATGAAGTCCAGCACCTGCAGGCCCACGTCAAGACCCTGCGCCTCGCCGGGGGCGCATTGTTCGTCGTGGCATTGTTGCTGGGCCTGGGCTGGTGGAGCGCACCACGCAGCCTGACCATCCATGTGCCCCCCGACCTGCGTTCGGGCAGCACGCGCAAGTGGTGGGAAGTGCCGCCCGAGAGCGTCTACGCCTTCACCTTCTACATCTGGCAGCAGGCGCAGCGCTGGCCCACCAACGGCGAGGAGGATTACCCGCGCAACCTCAAGGCGCTGGCGGCCTACCTCACGCCGAGCTGCCGATCCTTCCTGCAACAGGACTTCGAGTTCCGACGTGGCAATGGCGAACTGCGTCAGCGGGTGCGCGGCATCTACGAAATTCCAGGCCGGGGTTATGGCGATGATCCCACCGGCCGTGTCCACGCCTTGTCGCCAAACGACTGGGTCGTCACGCTGGACGTGAGCGCCGACGAGTATCTGGGCTCGGAGCAGGTCAAGCGCGCGCTAGTGCGCTACGCGATGAAGGTCGTGCGCATGGACGTTGACCCCGAGCGCAACCCCTTTGGCCTGGCGCTGGACTGCTACGCGAGTGCCCCGCAGCGCATCGAGGTGGCCTCACCGTCTGCGGCGCCAGGTTCGACCCGCGCGCCGGCCGCTGGCGTCCCCAACGTCATGCCGTCCACGCCCGCAGCGCCAGATGTTCCCAATGCCCCCGGTATGCCTGTAGCGCCGGCAGCCGCCGCTGCACCTGTCGCTCCCCCGGACGGTCGTCAAGGAGATGCCCCATGAAGCACCGTGTCCTGCCGGCCCTGGCCGGCCTTCTGTTGAGCCTGGGCCTTGTTTCCACCAGCCAGGCCCTGGAAATCCTGCGCTGGCAGCGTCTGCCATTGGCCGTGCCGCTGGTGGTCGGCCAGGAACGCGTGCTGTTCATCGACCGCAATGTGCGCGTCGGCCTGCCCGATGGCCTCGGTGCGCGGCTGCGCGTGCAGAGCGCGGGCGGCGCGATCTACCTGCGTGCCAGCGAGCCCATTCCACCGTCGCGCCTGCAACTGCAGGATGCGGACAGCGGCGCCCTGATCCTCATCGACATTGCGGCCGAGTCGGCCAAGGCGGGCCAGCCGCCGCTGGAGCCCGTGCGCATCGTCGAAGGCGAGGACGCTCCTGGACGCCTCGCTGATCCATCGAAGGCGTCAAGCGAAGACGAGTCCACCGACCCCACCAGTGCCGCCCCAAAGCGCGCGACGTCTGTACCGGTGATCTTGACGCGCTACGCGGCGCAGAACCTCTATGCGCCGCTGCGCACGGTGGAGCCAGTGGCCGGCATCGGCCGCGTCAACCTGCGGCGCGACCTTGCACTCACGACTTTGCTGCCGACGTTGCCGGTACATGCCCAGCCACTTGCATCCTGGCGGCTCGAAGACCAGTGGGTGACGGCCGTCAAACTTACCAACACCACGGCGCGCTGGATCGACCTCGATCCACGGGCGCTGCAAGGCGACTTCGTGGCCGCGACGTTCCAGCATCCGACCCTTGGGCCGGCCGGGCGCCCGGCTGACACCACCGTGGTCTATCTCGTCACCCGAGGGCATGGCCTGGCTGAATCGCTGCTGCCCAAGCTGGCACCGATCGACGCGACGGTGAACCTGCCGCCGGCGGCAGCGGCCGGCCAGGCCGAAGGAGGGATGGACCATGAAAAGTAATCCGCTCCTGAAGTGGCTGTTGATCCCGCTGGCCTTGGTGCTGCTGTTCGTCGGCATCAAGCTGTTCTCCGGCGATCACACCGTCAAGCCGGCCGCCTCCGGTTCGAGCCAGCTCACGCCCGAGGAGATGAAATCCCTCGGCATCGCAGGCGACACGCCGCGCGATACCGTGGCCACCCTGGTGGCCCAGGTCAAGCAACTGCGCAACGAGCTGCAGACCTCCCTCAACGACTCGAAGAATCAGAAGGCCGAGAACGATCGCCTGCGTGCCCGCGAGAGCACGGTCGATCAGCGCATCCAGTCTACGCTGGACGGCGAACGCGGTCGCTTGCAGCAAGACCGTGACCAGGTGACCAACGATCGGCAGCAGACACAAAGCCTGCTGCAAGACCTGCAGCGTCGGCTCGACGGCCTGACGGGCAAGGGCCACGGGCAGGACGACCTGCCTGTCGGTCTGGGCCTGGAAGAAGGTGACGGCAAGAGCTTCGGTGGCAGCCAGGGCAGTAGCCCACGCGGAAACAGCAGCGCGGGAACCCGCTGGGTCGAGCCGGATGACGCCAAGCCGGTGGCCAAGAACAGCGGTAGCGCGGCGAGCACGCCCAGTTTCCCGACGAGCTTCGGCCAGGCACCCAAGACGCCGACGACCGACACGGACAACGCCGCCGACAACACGTCGGGGGGAGCGACCGACACGGGCAAGCGCGGTGCGGCAAGATCCGTCAAACCGGTCTACACGGTGCCGGCCAATTCGACGCTGATGGGCTCGATCGCCATGACGGCGCTGATCGGCCGCGTGCCGATTGATGGCACCGTGAACGACCCGTACCCCTTCAAGGTGCTGATCGGCCCGGATAACCTGACGGCCAACGGCATCGACATCCCCGACGTGGCCGGGGCCGTGGTCAGCGGCACGGCCTCGGGCGACTGGACGCTTTCCTGCGTGCGCGGCCAGATCCGTTCGGTGACCTTCGTCTTCAACGACGGCACGGTGCGCACCATGCCGGACAACAACCGCAACCAGGCCAACGGTCAAACCGGTGGTTCGACGGGCAGTAGCGGTGGCACCGGCAGCAACGGGACGACACAGGGGGGCCTTGGCTGGATCAGCGATCCCTACGGCGTTCCCTGCGTCTCGGGCGAGCGTCGCAGCAATGCGCAGCAGTACCTGGGCTCGCAGGCGCTGATCACTGCCGCAGGTGCCGGCGCGGCGTCGCTGATCAAATCCAACAACGGCAGCGTGGCCGTGGTCGCCAACAACAACGGCTCGCTGGGCACGGTCGGCATCTCGGGCAATGAGGCGATGGGCCGCATCCTCGCCGGTGGCGTGCAGGACATGTCGCAATGGGTCAACAAGCTCTATGGCCAGGCCTTCGCCGCCATCTACGTGCCACCGGCCGCGAAGGTGGCCGTCCACCTGGAGCACCCCCTCAACATCGACTACGACGCCAAGGGGCGCCGGGTCAACCATCGTATCGGAGGCGTCCATGCGTCGGATCTGGATTGAAGCGGCCGCAGCCTTGCTCGCGGCCACGGTGCTGGGTGGCTGCGCCACCAATAAGGACGAACTGTTGCCGCACGGTGACCACACCATGCTTGATGTCTGGAATCAGGAAACGGGTGGCGGCACCGGGGGTGCGCAGGCGGCGCGTTTGCTGCTCGATGCGCGCCAGGGCCTGCGTCGGCCGGTCACCGACGCTGACGTGCAGGCGGCGCCTGCCGCCGCCGCGGCTTACACGCGCAGCGGAGCCAACGAGGTCTACCGCCAGTTTCACCGCCTGCCGAACCCCGACCTCATGATGTACGTTTTTCCGCATCTGGCCGGCAGTGATCCGGTACCGGTGCCTGGCTACACCACCGTGTTTCCGCTGTATCAGCGCGTGCAGTACGCCATGCCGGGCGAACGTCTGGAGGACTACTGATGGCCTGGACCTTGCCTTGGGTGCGCAAGGCCGGCCTTCCTGCGGCGCTGCCCCAAACCGCCCCCGAAGGCAAAGATGCTTGGTCGCAGTATGTGGCGACACTGGCCGTTCACGGCATCCCGGAGCCGGGTGCCGCAGCGGGCGACCCGCCACACCGTCCGGCGACCGAAGCGGACCTGCAAGCCCTGTATGGCGTGGCACCGTCCTTCGCCGACCTGCTGCCTTGGGCGGAGTATCTGCCCGGCTCCAAGAGTGTGCTGCTGGATGATGGCCTGTCCGTCGCGGCGTTCTTCGAGCTGGCGCCGGTCGGCACCGAGGGTCGGGAGATGGCCTGGCTCTGGCAAGCGCGTGATGCGCTGGAAAACGCGTTGCAGGACTCGTTCGATGAACTCGACGACAACCCGTGGGTGGTACAGCTCTACGCCCAGGACGAATCGAACTGGGACAACTATCTGCGGGCGCTGGCCGAATACGTGCGGCCGCGCGCCCAGGGCAGTGCCTTCACCGATTTCTACCTGCGCTTTTTCGGCCATCACCTGCGCGCCATCGCCAAGCCCGGTGGGCTGTTCGAGGACACGACCGTAACGCGCCTGCCATGGCGCGGCCAAGTGCGTCGGGTGCGCATGGTGGTCTACCGGCGCACCAGCGCCTCTTCGGCGGTGGCTCGGCGCGGGCAATCGCCCGAGCAGGCGCTAACGACGATCTGCGACCGGTTGGCGGGCGGTCTTGCCAATGCGGGCGTGAAGGCCCGGCGCATGCAGGCGGCCGACATTCATGAATGGCTGCTGCGCTGGTTCAACCCGCACCCCACACTGCTCGGGCCGAGCGCGGAAGACCGTGAACGCTTCTACGCACTGACGCACTACCCCGAGGAGACGCAGGAAGGCGAGATCGAGCTGGCCAGCGGCGACTTCGCGCAGCGCTTGTTCTTTACCCCGCCGCGCTCGGATGTGGTCAATGGCACCTGGCTGTTCGACAACATGCCACACCGGATCATCGTCACGGACCGACTGCGCATGCCTCCTGCCACCGGCCACGTCACCGGCGAGACGCGCAAGGGCGGCGATGCGGTCAATGCGCTGTTCGACCAGATGCCCGAGGACACGGTGATGTGCCTGACGGTCGTGGCGACGCCGCAGGACGTGCTCGAAGCCCATCTGAATCACCTGAGCAGGAAGGCCGTGGGCGAGACGCTGGCCTCGGAGCAGACACGCCGCGACGTGCAGGAGGCTCGCGGTCTGATCGGCAGCGCGCACAAGCTTTATCGCGGTGCGCTGGCCTTCTACCTGCGCGGGCGCGACCTCGCGCAGCTCGATGCCCGTGGCCTGCAACTGGTCAACGTCATGCTCAACGCCGGCCTGCAGCCGGTGCGCGAAGAAGACGAGGTGGCGCCGCTCAACAGCTACCTGCGCTGGCTGCCCTGCGTGTTCGACCCGGCGTTGGACAAGCGTCAGTGGTACACACAACTGATGTTCGCGCAGCACGCTGCAAACCTCGCGCCGGTGTGGGGCCGCAGCCAGGGTACAGGGCACCCCGGCATCACGTTCTTCAACCGCGGCGGCGGGCCGATCACGTTCGATCCGCTGAACCGGCTCGACCGCCAGATGAACGCGCATCTGTTCCTGTTCGGCCCGACCGGCTCAGGCAAGAGCGCGACGCTCAACAACATCCTGAACCAGGTGACGGCGATCTATCGACCACGCCTGTTCATCGTGGAGGCAGGAAACAGCTTTGGCCTATTCGGCGACTTCGCCACGCGGCTGGGTCTCAAGGTGCACCGCGTGAAACTCGCGCCCAGCGCCGGTGTCAGCCTCGCGCCGTTCGCCGACGCGCATCGGTTGGTTGATACGCCCAGTCAGGTGCAGACGCTGGACGCCGATGCGCTGGACGAAGACCGGGAGCCCAAGCCGCAAGCAGCAAACCGCAGTGATGAAGCCGACGAGCAGCGCGACGTGCTCGGCGAGCTGGAGATCACCGCACGGCTGATGATCACCGGCGGCGAGGACAAGGAAGAAGCGCGCATGACCCGCGCTGACCGCAGCCTGATCCGCCAGTGCATCCTCGACGCGGCCCAGCGTTGCGTGGCAGATCAGCGCACGGTGCTCACGCGCGACGTGCGTGATGCGCTGCGTGAGCGTGCCCGCGACACCTCGCTACCGGAGGTGCGGCGCGCGCGGCTGCTGGAGATGGCGGACGCGATGGACATGTTCTGCCAGGGTGTGGACGGCGAGATGTTCGATCGGCCAGGCACGCCGTGGCCCGAGGCCGACATCACCATCGTGGACCTCGCCACTTTCGCGCGCGAGGGCTACAACGCGCAGCTCTCGATTGCCTACATCTCGCTTATCAACACGGTCAACAACATCGCCGAGCGCGACCAGTTCCTCGGCCGCCCGATCATCAACGTGACGGACGAAGGCCACATCATCACCAAGAACCCGCTGCTCGCCCCCTATGTCGTGAAGATCACGAAGATGTGGCGCAAGCTCGGTGCTTGGTACTGGCTGGCGACGCAGAACATCGACGACCTGCCCAAGGCCGCGGAGGCCATGCTCAACATGATCGAATGGTGGATCTGCCTCTCCATGCCCCCGGACGAGGTGGAGAAGATCGCGCGTTTCCGCGAGCTGAATCCGGCTCAGAAGGCGCTGATGCTGTCGGCCCGCAAGGAGTCGGGCAAGTTCACCGAGGGCGTGATCCTCTCCAAAAGCATGGAAGTGCTGTTCCGTGCGGTGCCGCCCAGCCTGTACCTGGCAGTGGCTCAGACCGAGCCGGAGGAGAAGGCCGAACGCTTCCAGTTGATGCAGCAGTACGGCATCGGCGAGCTGGATGCGGCTTTCAAGATCGCCGAGAAGATCGACCGGGCTCGTGGCATCGACTCGCCCAGCCTTCGCGCAGAAGACGGCGCGCCCATCAACGCTGGTTGATCGCTTTCTCCAACGCCGTCAGGCGCTCGACGATGCGCTCGAATGGCAGAGTCTCGCCGTAGAACATCTGCGCGCTGAGCATGGCTTGGTAGTCTTGGCTGAGCGCATCCAGCAGGGGAGCATCGGGAATCAGCCTCAAGCCACCCGACAGGCAGAGGTCGTACTGGCTGTAGCCGCTACGAAAGAACGTCTCTTTGATGTGCAGCACGTCCTTTAGCAGCTCGACATCGGCAACCGCGTTGAGACCAACCTCGTGATCGGCGAGCCGGGCCAGGTCGTACCAGTGCCGCGACAGGCGATCGGCACCGGCGCGCAGGTCCGGACGGTGGCATTCGACGTGGATCAGCGTGGCTTTTTCCCAAAAGGTGCGCATGGGCGACAGCACCGTGACCTGGGCGCTCGGGAACGTCACGGCGGGCACATGGGGCGCCACATCCGGTGTGATGGTCAGGGTGTCCTGCGGCAAGGTGGCATTACGGCCACCGAACTCGATCAGCACGCTCGGACGCAGGTAGGCATCGGTGTTCTCTACGGCGCTGGGGTAGAGCAGCCAGAGCTTCTCGGCGTCTTCGCTGATTTCCAGGGTGATCTCGCGTCCAGGCAACTTTTCAGCCAGCGCCGCTTGCAGTGCCGGCACCAGTTCCTTCGTCACGTGATCAACCAAGGCCGCCTTGAGCGCGTCGGACAGCTTCCTGCGCTGGCTGTTGGACAGCGTGGCCAGGTCGGGAGCGTCCTGGATCAGACTGCGGTAGTCGATGGTGACATCGATGTCCTCGGAGAACCGCTCGATCGCCTGGTACACCTTCGACAGCGAGGTGCCTCCCTTGAAGGCCATGGGCTTGCGACAGGGCAACGTGAACAGCGCACCGAGCGCCAGGCACAGCCAGATGTCTTTTTCGAGAATTTCGGCCCGACGCCCCAATACGGGCGCCAGGCCGAGCAGTAGTTCAGCCTGCTCGGCCAGAGGCAGATCGAAGTAGTCCTGGGATTCAGGCATGCGTGAGTTCTCCGCGTTCGTAGCGGCCGAACGCTTCCACCATCCAGGCCGGCATCGATGCCTTGGCCCCGCGCAACACCTCGAACTCGCCGGAGGGCAGTTTCTCGGCGATGCGCTTGAACGTGCCAGAGGTGACCTGATGACGGCCCAAGTACCAGAGCGCGGACAGCGCCAGTCCTGCCGGGCGTCCAGCCAGCGCGAGCTTGCGAGGAGCCACATGCTGCAGTCGGATGGTCAGCTTTCCCAGCCGAATCTCGCGCGAGGAGCCCGTCGTGTAGAAAACCGCCTGCGCGGGCACCTGCGTCGTCAGGCCGAAGCGCCGGGCGGCCTCCGCGCCGTGGACTTCGATCGTCGCACCTTCCGCCCCGGCCACGGTTTGCGCGATCTGCTCCGGTGCGGGCAAGGCCTTGATGCCGAACCGGCTCACCTTGGGTACGACATAGAGGCCATGCCCAATACGCTCGACATTGCCGCTCTTGACCAGGCGCATCAGTGCCTGGTCAACGGCCGCACGCGTCCCCAGCCCGGCGAACAGTGCTGGGGTGAAGGGCTCGCCGACCGCTTGGGCCGCGATGCGTTCACGGATGGCTTGGGAGGTTTTCATGGCGGTTAGTGTCCGGTTTGTTAGATATTTTAATGAAAAATCCAACGGAACGCAACCTGGAGGTAGGTAGAGGACGACCTCTCTGCCGTGCCGTCGGGGAGCCGACGTGCCTAGAACCTTCTCGAGGTCGCGGAGATGTCTGGAACGGGCGTGAGGATTCCTCTGCCGACTCTCGCATTGGCAGAGGTTTTGTCACACACGGAGAAGA
Organism: Ralstonia sp. 110700041-2; assembly: GCF_056280165.1. Taxonomy (NCBI): domain Bacteria; kingdom Pseudomonadati; phylum Pseudomonadota; class Betaproteobacteria; order Burkholderiales; family Burkholderiaceae; genus Ralstonia; species Ralstonia sp. 110700041-2. Next base: position 77,156 of record NZ_JBSFAI010000011.1, read on the forward strand.
GGACGACGGCTGTGCCGGATTCTTGGACCAGGGAGTGAACGGGGTGTGATGAACTCATTCTCGCCATCCCTTGGGAGTCAAGATGCGACCGCTAAACCTTCCTGATCGCGGCACGCTGCGCCGCTTCGCCAAGCCAGTCACCATCGCCGCCACCTGTGTCTTGCTGCTGTGGCTGGCCTGGCGCCTGGCTGCCCCAACAACGTCCGATACCTCGGGGGCAGCCGTTCAAACAACGGATAGCGTTGCTGCCCCCACCGGCGTTGCTACGTCCGGCCCACCGTGGCGCTATGGCCGTGCCGATGCGCGCTACACGGTGGTCGAGTACGCCGACCTCGAATGTCCGTTCTGCCGGGCGTACTTCGCGGTGCTCAAGCACTGGATCGACACCCACGGCGAGGTGAACTGGCAGTGGCACCACCTGCCGCTGTCGGTGCACGAGCCCGCGGCATCCGCCGATGCCCGCCTGGTCGAATGCGTCGGCGAGACGAACGGGGCGGCGGCGTTCTGGAAGGCCGTGGCCTGGGTGTATGAGAACACCCGCGGCGACGGCCAGGGGTTGCCCGAAGCGCTGCGCTACCCCGGGCTGACGGCTGGCGCACAGCGCTGCCTGACGAGCGAGCGGCCGGATGCCGCCATCCGCGCGCAAATGGCCGCAGCGGCGAAAGACGGCATCCAGGTCACCCCCACGCTGCGCCTGCTGGACCACAAGACGGGCAAGACGCTGGTGTTACATGGCCCGGTCGAAGGCGATGCGCTGCTGTCGGCGATCGACCTGCTGGCGGCTGGCGGCACCGATCCCGCATCGAAGGAAATGCCTGCCGAGCCCCTCGGCGACATGCCCAGGTAGCCATGATCTTCAAGGCTACGACGCGGCCCTGGCCGCGTTGATCGACCCGTTCGCCTCGCATCCCCGAACGCGAACAGCCGCCGCGCTGCGGTGGCGGATGCCCGTTTTTCCCTGTTCATCCCACGCGGGTCGCCCACGCCCGCAGGGGCTGCATGCGCTCCCGCAAACCCTTCTGGAGACCTCCATGCAACCCAAGACCCATGTTGTCGATGGCGTGACCTTCGTGGCCACGCCTTACCGTGCCGGCACCTTCATCCGCGAGGACGTGTTCTGGCGCCAGTTCACGGTGACCTGCCAGGGCTACGTCGAGTACATCGAAGATGACCCGATCTACGGCACCTACTGGACGCCTTCCACCCTCGAATTTGGCCAACACGGCCTGATCGAGGAGGCGATGGCCCTGGCGCTTGCCTGCGTGTCGGCCGACGAGTTCGACTTGTGCCCGGACACCGACGCGCTTGACTTCCGGCCGGAACTGGTCCTCGTGCGCGATTCGCTGGGCCGCCTGGTGCTGACCGGGCAGGTCTGGGGTGCCAGCATCCGCTGGTCCGAGCCGATCGCGTCGGACGAGGAAGCCGCTTCCGTAGCCCGGCAGGTCAATGATCTGCAAGGCGAGGCTTCCTACGAGGCCGGCTGGGACAACTACAGCACCGCCGAAGGCCTGCGCCTGCGCGCCCGCGTACTCGCCGGCCGGCTGGTCGATCCGTTCTGGCAGGCCCATGCCCGCCATGCCGTGCAAACGGTCGCAGCGGCCACCGCCTGATCCCCGCGGGAGCTTCGACTCCCGCTTCTTCTTGCTCTCCTGTCTGCGGCCAAAGCGGGAGGCACGCAGTGCGCATTTCCTGTCGCGGCGGACAGGCCTTCCGGGTTCGACTAGGGGCCTTGCTCTCATTCTCAGGACGCCCGTCATGACGGTTCGCTTTTCAAACGGCATCGTTGGCCTGCAAATCCCCCACATCGTCGGAGCGGGAGGGCTGTTGCTGTGCCTCATCGGCCAGGCCGCCTCTGCCGCCGACGTGCTGGTCGTGACCGACAGCGCGCATCCCGTGCGTGCTGCGCCCAGCGCACGCGTGATCGAGCTGGACTTGCCGGCCAGCATCGAGGCCGAACTCTCGGCGGGCTTGCCCGCCGATCCTGGGCAGGCGGCAGCCCTCATGCAACAACGCCTGCGCGATGGCGGCCCAGCCCTGCAACGTCGCCTCGGCAGTGCCTACCAAGGTGTCGCCGATGCGTGGGGCCTGGGGCTGGTCAAGCTGCCCGCCGTGGTGGTCGATCACCGGTACGTGGTCTACGGCGAGCCCGATGTGGCACAAGCCTTGGCCCGCATCGACGCCTACCGGAAGGCACAGCCATGAATCGCCTGCTGTCGGCATCGTCGCGCCGCGCCCGCCTGGCGATCGCTTCGGTGCTGCTGGGTGGCGCGACATCCAGCTTCGCGCTGGACACCGTGGCCATCACGGCCTCGGTCGTCTCTCCCGACTGCCTGGAATACAAGGTCGTCGGCGTCTGCTACTGGTTGTTCTGCACCACGTTCGGCTGCTCGGTGCGTACCTCGGTGAAAGTGCGCCACTACGTCCCCGACGCCGTGGTATCGAGCTACTCGAACACGGGGCAGAACCCTTGGGTCGAGATGCGTCTGATGAGCACGCCCAATCCCACGGCGCAGGCCGGCGGTGATGGCACGACCAACCACGACAACGAAAACAACCTCGCCAAGTTCAAGAACGCCGATGTGATCGGTCATCCTGGCGGGGCCGTGTTCAGCCAGTTCGCAAGCGCGTCCGGCTACACCTGCCAAGGCGCGGGTACGGCCTTCATGCCTTACCTGCTGAGCACGCTCGACACGCTGGCCTGGCGCTATAACGTCCCCGAAGCGGTCTATCCCGAAGCGCTGGTTCCCGGCATGCGCGAGATCGGTGCTCGCTCGACGCTGAACCTGTGGGGCAACGTCTATCCGCGCGGTGGCTTTTTGCATCAGACCGACGACTACATGAGCGGTGCCGTTGTCGCGCAACGCGCCGGCGACGTCGTGACGCGGCGCGGCCAAATCCACGTGTATCAACCGCTGCTCGCGACGGCACGAGACGGCTACTGGCCGGCCGGTGCGCTGGTGGAAAGCGATGCATCCACCGGCAAGTGGCAAGAGCTGACACCGACCCTTTCCACGACCTGCGCCGTCTTCCCGCATAGCAACACCCGCGTGCAGGCCCCGCAGGGCGACTACGCCTGGGCGTTGTGGCGGCCCTATGCGTGCTGCCAGCGCCGGGGACAGGTCTTTCTCGGCAGCACCGATTTCCAATAAGGGGTTTCTCATGAAAGCGTCTTTTTCTCGCTTGTCCCGCCTCGCGCAACGCGCCAAGCCCTACACGCTGCCCATGGCGGTCGTTTGCGCTGTTGCCGTGGCGGGCGTGGCCTGGGCGCAGACGCGCATCGACCCGACCGGCGTCAACGTGACCGGCAGCGTGATCGGGGACGACGTGCTCTACAGCGTTGGCGGTGGCCGTGCCGTGTCCATGGGCGGCGCCGGGAACATGCAGAGCCTCGGCGTCGGGGTTGGCTGGAACAGCAACCTGATCTGCGGAAACATGAGCATCACGACAACGCTGCAGAACCAGTTGAACGGCCTCACCAATGGCTTCCAGTCGATCATGTCGTCGGTGATCCAGAACGCCACGGCCGCCGTGGCATCGCTGCCGGCCTTGATCATCCAGCGTGCCGATCCGGGCCTCTACAACCTGCTCACCAATGGCGTGCTGCAGGCGCGGCTCGATTTCGACCGCAGCAAGATGACCTGCAAGGCGATGGCCACCCGGATGGCGGACATGGCGGGTGGTCAGGCCGGGTGGGACCAGCTCGCCGAAGGCTTCGCGCTGCGTGATGCCGTCAGCAGCAACGATGCAGTGTCGGCCGTCGAACAGGCCGAGTCCAATCGCGGTAACAACGGTGTGCCTTGGGTCGGCGGCAGCAATGCGGGCGGCGCGAACCAGGGTTCGGTCAAGATCGTGAGTGATGTGACACGCGCCGGCTACAACCTGCTGAACGGCCGCAGCGTCAGCGATACCTCGTCGATCGACGCAGCCACCTGCGGCAACCGGCTGACCTGCCAAACCTGGTCCTCGCCTGACGCGGCCGCGACGTGGGCAACGCGCGTGCTGGGCGAGCGTGAGCAGCGCACCTGCGAGAGCTGCACCAAGACGCAGACCACGCCCGGCGTCGGCCTGACGCCGGTGATCCAGGAGGAATACGAGACCAAGCTGCAGGCGCTGCAAGACCTGGTGACGCGCACCAAGCCGACGACGGTGGCGAACCTGGAAGCGGCGGGCAGCAATTCGTTGCCGATCACCCGCGGCGTGATCGAGGCGCTGCGCGACGAACCCGATCAAGACCTGCTGGGCAAGCGCCTGGCGTCCGAGGCCGCGCTGTCAAGCGTGCTGGAGAAGGCCCTGTTGCTGCAGCGCACGTTGCTGACCGGCAAGAAGGAGCCCAACGTTGCCGCCAACGATCTGGCCGTGAAGGCGGTCGATCAGGAGAACGGCACGCTGGAACAAGAGATCAACAACCTCAAGACCGAGCTGGATCTGCGGCGCACGCTGGGCAGCAACTCAGCCATGGCGATCGTGCAGCGGCACAACGCTCGTGCCGGCGGCTCGCGCGGCATCTTCGAGGGGGACACCACGCGCGACCGGCTCAAGGAAGTGCAGAAGCCGAGGAGCAACTGATGACCACGCGTGCCTGGACGTGGCTGCTGCCCGCCTGGCTGTTCAACCGCCGCGTGGGTGTCGGCCTGCTGTGGGTGGTGCTGGTGATCGGCGTCGCCGTTGGCGCCAATGTCGCCGGCATCCACATCATCGGCAGCATCGACGGATGGCAGCACTGGCTTGCTGCGCACCGTGGCTACTTCTTCGTCTGGCGGTTGTTGTTGTATGCGGCCACCGGTTACGGCTGGTGGTGGATGCGCCGGCGCCTGCGTGAGCGCGAACCCTCTGTCGAAGCGAGGCAGCGCCTCCTGCGTGTCGAGGTCGCGGCACTGATCACCCTGGTGCTGCTCGAAGGCAGCCATTGGCTGCAAGCCCGTTGACGTGGCTAAAGCTCGGAGGACGCCATGACACTCTACACAACCGACTATCTGGAGTATTACCTGACGCTGGTCGGGTGGATCGTCAACAACGGCATCTGGAACATCCTGGTGGCGAGCGGCATGTTTGCGCTGCCCTTTGTGGCCATTGTGGTCCACGAGTGGCTGCGCGCTCGCGCCGAAGGCGCGGACGAAGGCAACAAGGGCGTGCTGTCCTCGATGCGCATCGAGAACCGGGTGTGGGTGGCGATCGTGGTCATCCTGTTCGCAGGCATTCCTTTCATCCCGGTCGACCTCGCCACGATCAAGTTCGACACCACGCGCTCTGCGCAGTGCCAGGTCAGCGTTCCGCAGCCGGCCGATACCGGCTGGTCCAACGTCTACACCACGCTCAACAACCAGAGTGCACTGGTGCCGGTGTGGTGGTATTTCATGCACTCGATCTCGAAGGCCATCACCGGCGCCGCGGTGGCGGCGATTCCGTGCGGCACGGACCTGCGGCAGATCAGAATGGACGTGGATGCGACGCGCATCAACGATCCGGTACTCGCCCAGGAGGTGGCGGACTTCGTCCACGATTGCTACGGCCCGTCGCGCGCCAAGCTGTTTATGGACCGGCCGACGCTTTCCGATGACCAGATGAACGACGTGACCTGGATCGGGTCGAGCTACTTCCAGAGCACGTCCGGCTTCTATGACGCTTACCACTCCAGCACGCCACGCACGGCTTGGCCTTATGACGCAACCCGCGATGCGGGGCTGGCTCAGGTGGACAGCGGCGGCGGCTATCCAACCTGCGGGCAGTGGTGGTCGGATGGCAGCAATGGCCTGCGCGCGCGACTGCTGGCTCAGGTCGATCCCGATCTGTTGTCGCGCATCGGCCATTGGGCAGGTTTTCTGTCGCAGAACGAGGTCAACGATTCGGTGATCCGTGCGGTGGTCTCACCGCAGCAGCAGAAGATGAACCAGGGAGCCGTCTACACCGACTACGGCGGGCAGATCGAGAAGTCACTGCCCAACGTGGTGACGCGCGGCGCGAGTGATTTGGGCTTGACGGTTGGCTCGTTGGGTTTCTTCCCAGCCATGGACGTGGTACGCCAGGCGCTGCCGATGGTGCTCTCGCTGCTCAAGATGGCACTGGTCATCTGCATTCCGCTCGTGCTGATCTTTGGCACCTACGAGTTGAAGGCGGTGATCGCGGTGAGCTGCGTGGAGTTCGCACTGTTCTTCGTGGACTTCTGGTTCCAGCTCGGACGCTGGCTGGACAGCACGATTCTGGATGCGCTCTATGGCTGGGGATTCGGCGCCAACCGGCCACACAGCAATTTCGATCCGCTGATCGGCCTGAACAATACGTTTGGGGACATGCTGCTGAACTTCGTGTTGGCGATGATGTTCATCGTGCTACCCGGCTTTTGGATCGCTGCATTGGGTTGGGTTGGAGTCCGTGCGGGCAACATCATGAATGCGCTCACGGTCGCAACCGGCGATGCCAAGTCAGCGGGTGGAAGTGGATCGCGCACGGCGATCTCGGCTGCCAAGGGAGCGGCGAAGTAGCCTTCACTCGTCGGGGTCGCCCATATCGTGGCGACACTCATTCTTGTCATAGAGGCCGAAGCCCCCGTGGCCTTCGCGCCACTCAGTCTTTTGCTCTTCGTCGTAGCTACCATCATCGTTGCGGAGTAGCCAGGCACCTGCCAGCGCAAGCACAAGTAGCAGCGCCAGCCAGAACGCGCTGTAAAGCAGTACACCCAGAGCAGTGAGCTTGGCACCCCATGACACCGCTTGGGCGAGGCCAGGCGCCAGACCCTGCGCACGCAGCCAACCCTGTGCCCGCTGGTCCAGCCGCGTACAACCGCGCCACGCTCGACCCAGCACTCGGCCGAGACGTTCTGCGAAGGTGGTGTGTGCGGTGGTCTTCATGGCGGTTACCTCATGTTCGTCCCGTGCTCTGCTCGTTTGATTGAATCCTGCATGAGTTTTCAACTCAGGGTGAAATTTCTGTGCCACAGCTAATCACGCCGAACTGGAAGGCATGCCACGCATCAGTCGGTGCGCTCGTCCTGCCAATCGGCTTTGCTCGCAGCCACCAGCGCGGCCCAATAGTCCGGCGGGTTGCCGCGTCCCAGCATCTTCTCGAACACGGCATAAGGGTCGGACTTGCTGCCCGCCGACCGCAAGGTTTGCTCATCGTTGATCCAGGCGTACACGATGATCTTCGCCTTCGAGTCGTACCGGAAGAACAGCCGATATCGTCGTCCGAGCTTGGCACGCCGCCAGTGGCGGTACTCTGGCCCCAGGGTGTTGCCCTGACAGTATTCGTCGCGTGCCGGATCGCTTGGCACCACGTCCTGTATCAACTGGACCAAGGCCCGGAAGAACTTGACGTTGGCGTTGGACGCGAAGCCCTCCGGGTCGTTCTCTTGCGCACGCTCCACCGCCGCGCGCAGCTTCATCAACTGCTCGATCAGGTTGTCGTGAAACAGCAGCGTCCAGCCATGCTGCTGCATCAGATTTCCACGTCCTCATCGAAGTCATCACCCAGGACAACCTTGTGGCCTGCGTGCTCCAGCATCGTGCGAGCCAGATCCTCCGGCAGACCGCGGATGTTCCGGCCAGCCTCGATGTCGCTGGCCAGCAGGGTCAAAAATGCGGCAATGGCCGGGTCTTCATGCTCGGCATCGGCGCGGGTCACGACGACTTCGCCACCGCGCAGGTCGAACGCCACCTTGCCGCCGGTGTCGACGCCCAGCACCTGCCGGATGGACCTGGGCAGCGTGATCTGACCTTTGGAGGTCAGCGTCGCAACTTCGTGGATTTCGGACATGGCGGCACTCCTGATGGTGATGCCTGCATGGTAAGGAATTTTCCTTACTTTGTCAATATGGGGGTGCATACGGCTCCTGTCGGGGCAGATCAAATCGACTCCATCGTAGGTACGGCACAGCCTGCCTTCCAGCGTGAATCCGCCCTGGGCCAGGCCCGCATTGGTTGTGGCCGGAACGCCGTGGTTGCCCTATATCCAAAAGCTCCTAAAGGCCAAAGGGTTGGGGAAGGGGCAAGGGAATGGGGGCCAAGGGGAAAGGCCCTACCCGAAAAGGCCAAAAGGCTCCCCCGACCGGCTCACCGTCAGGGGTTTGTCATGCTCTCACTGTTCCAACGCAAACGGCCGCCGCCCACCTCCGGCACGACACCGACACCCACACCGCTAGTCGATCCCGGCAAAGGACTGATGCAGCCGGAGACGGCCGCATCGCTGCTGGAGACGCCGCGCCGGCAGAAGCTGCTGGAACACATCTGGCAGCGCACCTCGCTGTCGCGCCGCCAGTTCGCCACGCTGTACCTGGCGCCTCTGGAACGGTACGCCGAGCTGGTCCAGCAGTTCCCCGCCTCGGAAAGCCACCACCACGCCTATCCGGGTGGCATGCTGGACCACGGCCTGGAGATCGTCGCCTACGCGCTGAAGCTGCGGCAGTCACACCTGCTGCCCGCCGGCGCGACACCGGAGGCGCAAGCCGCCCAGGCCGAAGCCTGGACCGCCGGCACCGCCTATGCGGCGCTGTTGCACGACATCGGCAAGGTGGCCGTCGACCTTCACGTGGAGTACGCGGACGGCATCGTCTGGCATCCCTGGCATGGGCCGTTGCAGCGGCCGTATCGCTTCCGCTACAGGAAGGAGCGGGAGTACCGACTGCACAGCGCCGCCACCGGGCTGCTCTATGGCCGCCTGCTCGATGCGGGCATCTTCGACTGGCTCGCCGGCTACCCCGACCTCTGGGCCGCGCTCCTGTACGTGCTGGCCGGCCAGTACGAGCACGCCGGCACGCTCGGCGAGTTGGTGGTGCAGGCCGACCAGGCCTCGGTGGTCCAGGAACTCGGCGGCGATCCCAGCAAGGCGTTGGCGGCACCCAAGCACGCTCTCCAGCGCAAGCTGCTCGATGGCCTGCGCTTCCTGCTGCGCGAGGAATTCAAGCTGAACCAACCCCAGGCCTCGGATGGCTGGCTGACTCAGGATGCCTTGTGGCTGGTGAGCAAGACCGTCTCGGACAAGCTGCGCGCTCATCTGTTGCAGCAAGGCATCGACGGCATCCCGGCCAGCAATACGGCGGTCTTCAACGTGCTGCAGGACCACGGCATCGCCTTGCCCACGCCGGATGGCAAGGCAATTTGGAAGGCCACCGTCGCAAGCGACGCCGGTTGGTCGCACAGCTTCACGTTCCTGAAGCTGTCGCCCGCGCTGATCTGGGAGGCGGCCGATCGACCCGCACCGTTTGCCGGCCGGGTGCAGGTCGAGCAGGAGCCAGACGACTTGGCGCAGCAGGTTTCGGTTGCCCCTGGTGCGGCACGCGCGGCGCCAGAGCCTGCCTTGAGCGGTGCGTCGCCAATTGCCGCCGAGGCTACGGACAACGGCGTCGGCGCGCTGCTCGATCTGCTGGACATGGCCCCCGCAGCCTCGGTGGCACACGCGATATCGCCTGCGCCCGTCACCGATGCCGAGGATGATCCTCGCACCGAAACGATGGCCCCCACGCCGCCGACACCGCCAGTCCCAGCGCCCAAGCCCCAAGCCGAGCCCTCCGGCGAAGATTTCATGGCTTGGCTGACGCAGAGCGTGCGGACACGCAAGCTCTGCGTCAATGACGCCAAGGCCCTGGTGCATACCGTCGCAGGCACCGCCTACCTGGTGAGTCCCGGTGTCTTTCAGCGATACGCACAGGAGCACCCTCAGCTCGCGACGATCGCCCGGCAGGAGAAACTGGAAGCGTGGCAGTGGGTACAGAAGCGCTTCGAGAAACTGGCCGTGCACCGCAAGCAGGCCAGCGGCTTGAATATCTGGACCTGCGATGTCACCGGGCCGCGTAAATCACGGCGGCTTCACGGTTATCTGCTGGCGCGGTCCGATGCGCTATTCGGGGAAGTGCCGCCCGACAATCCTTATCTGCGTCTCGCCAATGAAGCCCCAAAGCGCGAAAATTCTGCAGTTCAAAGCGAAAACGATAGTGACGAGCAGGGATAGGTAGGTGGCCACGCCCAGGCCGGCTTCAGCCCTCAAGCTTGGGAGGAGCCGACTCGGCCAGCTTGGCCTCGGTCAGGGCCATCAAGTGGGCGGAACTGCATTTCAGAGCGCGGGCAATCCTGAGGATCATGGGGAGCGTAGGCGTGTGCTCGCCACGCTCGATCTTGCCCATGTGCGAACGCTCAATGCCCGCGATGTGAGCCAGCGTTTCCTGGGCGATGCCCTGATCGGTTCTCACTTCTCGAACGGCGGCTCCAAACGCGATAGCGGGTTCGGCTTCGTAGGTGGTGGCTCCGGTGGGTCGGCCTTTTTGAATCGGACGTTTTTGCATTAGCAAAAGCGTCGACGATGGACTTGATATAAACCACGTTAAACTTAACTCACGAATGCGATTGCGCACTTGATGCTTTCGCCTTCGCCATGCGTTTTCTGCCCTGGGAAGGAGCTGGACGTGACATCAAACGATGCCTCCGCCGCAATCCGGGTCGCCGTGCTTGGCGAGTGGGTGCCTTCACAGCTTGCCGACGTGCTGGCGCTGCAGCGCGCCGAAGAACCCGAGATTGCCGCTACATTGGTTGAATCGGACACCGCTGAATCAACGAACGATCCGGTGCGCGATGGCTTCGACTTCGCCGTGTCAACCGCGGACTTGAAGTGGCCAGGCTGGGTATGTGAGCCGCTCTGGCATGACACGCTCGCAGTTGCCGTCGCCAAGCGTTCCCACCTTTTGGTCTATCGCGAAGTCCCCTGCCATGAATTGCTGAGGCAGCAGATCATCTATGCAAGGTCTTCTGCCGGCGAACCGTGGCCGGCGATCGTGAATCGGCTGATCGAGGGTGAACCGACGGCTCGCGAGCAAACGGTGAGCACCTTCGACATGGCGATGACGCTGGTCGCCGCCGGGTATGGCATCGCCATTGCGCCCGCCGCGAGGCTGGCGGGCTACCAGTGTCGAGGGATCGCGGTGCGTCCGCTGGCGGGCGCACCGTCGATCGTGATGGCCTATCTGCTGCACACCTGTGCGGCCTTGACCGAACCGCAGGAGCGGTTTGTGCGTCGCGTCCGCTCCGTGTCCTGAAGGCAGGCTGCATCAAGGCTCCATCAGGTCTTTTGCCGCATCGGCCGTGATGGTGTCCTGCACCAGCCGTTGCACGCTGCGCCGCACTTGAACCGGGATCTCCTCCTCGGGATCGTCGGCCGCGATGCTCTGCGCCGCGACCAGGCGCGCGGCCAGGTGCAGGTTCTTCGGGCTGACAGCCTCGATGGCGGCGCGTCCACCCAGCGCGTCATAGGGATGCAGGAGCGCGTGGTAGATTGCCCAAGTATCGAGACCCCGCGGCACCTGTTTCAGCACTGACTGCACGAGCCTGCGCTTGAGCGGGTCGAGCTGCCAGTCGGGCACCCGCTGCCCACGGTTGCCCATGTGGATCGACAGCAGGTTGCCGGCCTGGATCTCGTAGGTGATCCAGCGCCGCGACTTGCCCGCGAGCTTGGCGTAGTCCGCCACCGAGAGGTTGTGGGGCGCCTCGTAGGTTTCCAGCACCTGCAGGCGTTCGCGCTGCACCTCCGACAGTCGCGGCCGCGCGTACTCGGGCATGCGCACGGCTGACAGCCGCTGCACCGATGCTGGCGCCTCGGGCAAGTCCGGCGTCGGCGCCGTCACGATCAACTTCGGTGCGGCGAGGCCGACCACCGGCGGCTGCACGACCGCTTGCCCGGCGATGGTCGGCAGGCCTTGCAACGTGATGGTCAGGTGGCGGCTGGCGACCTCGACCTGGTTCTGCTCGAACAGATCCAGGCGGTCGGCCCAATCCTGCATCATCACCCGGCGCTGCTCGACGTACTCGGCATGGTTGTAGGTCGCGCTGATCTTGTCCGGGTCGGCGTGCGAGAGCTGGGCGTCCACCCATTTCTTGGGGTAGCCGAGTTCGTTGAGCGCGGTCGAGATCGTCGCGCGGATGCCGTGGCCCGTGAGCTGGTCTTCGTAGCCCATGCGCTTGAGCGCGGCGTTGAACGTGTTTTCGCTGACGGGATGCTTCAGGCACCAGTCGCCCGGAATGATGTAGACCTGGGCCGGCTTGCACTGGTCCAGCAGGTGGCGAATGAGTTCCCGGGCCTGCACCGACAGCGGCACGATGTAGGGCGGAATGTCCACCAGGCGCTTGCGCTTCTTCTTGGTGAGCAGCGCGCGCTGCTTGAGCCTGGCCACCGGGATGATCCACAGGCCTTGTTCGAGGTCGAACTGGTCGGGCGTGGCGAAACGCAGCTCGCCGGTGCGCACGCCGGTGAGCATCAACAGCCGAATGCCCAACTGCGTGTTCAGCCGGCCACGGTACTTGCGCAACGTCTGCAGCATGACCGGCAGCTCGGGCATGCGCAGGAACGGGTTGTGTTCGACCGGTGGCAGCGGCAGCGCGACAACCTCCAAGTCCTTGGACGGGTTGTCGTGCATGTTCGGGATCGCCACGGTGGCGTAGGTGAACAGTTGCGTGAACCACGTCCGGAGCTTCTCGGCGACCGACAGCGAGCCGCGCTTTTCCACCTTGCCGATGATGTCCAGCAGGTGCGCGCGCGTGATGTCGTAGATGGTCAGGTGACGCAGCACCGGGAACACGTCTTTCTTGAAGACGCGCGCGATCTGCTCCAGGCTCGTCTGCCGTCCTTCCTCCAGTGACAGCTTGCGGTGTTTCAGCCATTGGTCATAGACCGCCTGGAACGTGTGCTCGCCCGCCAGCACGATCGCGTGGCGCTTGCGCTTGCGTTCGGTGTGCGGGTTGACGCCCTTGGCGAGCAGGTTGCGGGCTTCATCGCGAAGTTCGCGCGCCTCCTTCAGAGAAAGTGCCGGGTAGCTGCCGAAGGACACGCGATCGCGCTTGCCGCCCCAACTGAAGCGGAAGTGCCAGGCCTTGGTGCCGTTGGCGGAAACGAAGAGGGAGAGGCCGTCCGAATCGGCCAGCGTGTAGGTCTTGCCGGTGGCTTTGGCCTGGCGAACCATGAGGTCTGAGAGCATGAGCCCAACTCCTAGAAATCGAGTTGGCTGCCATGGTCCTGTCCGACCCCGCGCCGCGCCAGCAACTATGCGGAAGCGGGAAGCCCCGCTTTCCGATGTACCACTTGATGTACCGTTTTGTACCGGCAGTCAGTGGTTTTCGCTGGAAGTCACTGGATTCAGCGATGGCGAAAAAGCTGAATGGTGACAATCACTTGCGACGTTCCCCGGTCTTTTCTGGAAGTCCCTGGAAAGTCGAAGTGGAGCGGGCGATGGGAATCGAACCCACGGCTCTAGCTTGGGAAGCTAGGGTATTACCATTATACGACGCCCGCGTAGACTGCTATTTTACCCGGCTTTGCCTGAGCTTCGCAAACAGCGCCTGTGGCGGCTTCAGCGCCGCAGCGCCATCGCCTGCATTGCCGCATCCACGAACTTTGCCGCGGCCTGCTCGCCAGCCGTCGGGGCGGCAGCCTTGGCGCACGCGGCAACCACGTCGCACAGCGACTGCGGGTCTTCCTTGCAGGCACGCAGCAGCGGCATGGCGGCGCCCGCGGCCGAGCCGAAGTGCTGCACCGCCAAACGCATCAACTCGACCTTGACCACGTTGGGCAACACGTCGGCCAACTCCGGCGGGACGGCTGGCTGCGGCGTAGAAGAAGCCCGGACGGGCGCCGCCCGCGGCCTGTTTGCGTCATTGGCCGCAGGCTCGTCGATGGGCGCCGCCACCGCTTGCAGGCCGAGCGTCATGCCGGTCAACGGCGGCAGTTTGTCGTAGATGAGCGACAGGGCGGCAGGTGCGCCGTGCCCGTCATCGTCCAGCAAGGGACGGTTGAAGTGCGTGATGGGGTCGAACGGTTCTGCAGCCGGTGCGTTGTCATGCGAGATACCAGGCAGCACGTCGACCATGCCGGCCCGTTGCAACCCTAGCAGCAGTTCGTCGAAGTCCGGCCAGTCGCTCAGCAGTTGATGCAGTTGCCCCACCGTGCGGGCACCGTCGATGAGGATGAGCAGATGGCGCTGGCGCATCTGCATGTCGTGGCGGCGCTGGGCCAAGGCTTCGCGGCCGTCCTCCGTCTTGATCAGGACGTTCGTCGTTGCAAGCATGGTGACTCCCCGTTAAGCAACTCGCCCGGCATCTTGATGTGCCGGTGCAAGCTGTACGTTAGTCATCACACCCGGTCCCTGCCATCGTTCGATTGGCGGAGATTGTGAAACCAGAGACCAACGATCGGTCTAGCTCCGCCACGATTCCAATGCGGGCGCGGGCTCGCCGTGCGCGCTGCTTTGCCGGGCCAGCGACCCGGCGTAGGTCGCGTACCACGCAAGCACCTCCGGGTTTGCCATTGCATCGGGGTTGGCGACGCGCTCGATTGGTGCGCCAAGCAGCAGTTTCTTGATGGGCACTTCCATCTTCTTGCCCGACAGCGTGCGCGGCACGCCGGGTGCCTGTACGACCACGTTGGGCACATGCCGGGCCGACAGCCCTGCCTTGATGCGTGCATTGATCGTGCTGCGCAGCGTGTCGTCGAGCGTCGCGCCTTCGCGCAGCACGACGAACAGTGGCATGAACGATTCGCGGCCGAGGAATTCCAGATCGACGACAAGGCTGTCGAGCACTTCCGGCAGATCTTCCACTACGCGGTACAGCTCGGCTGTGCCCATGCGGATACCGTGGCGGTTGATCGTGGCATCCGACCGGCCGTAGATGATGGCGCCGCCGCGTGGCGTGATCTTGATCCAGTCGCCGTGGCGCCATTGGCCGGGGTACATGTCGAAGTAGCTGTCGCGGTAGCGGCTGCCGTCGCTGTCGCCCCAGAAGAAGAGCGGCATCGACGGAATGGGCGCGGTGCAGACCAGCTCGCCTACCGCGTCGATGAGCGGTCGGCCAGCCTCGTCCAGTGCTTCCACACGCGAGCCGAGGTTGCGGCATTGCATCTCACCCGCATAGACGGGCAGTGTTGCGACGCCGCCCACGAAGCAGCCAGCGAAGTCGGTGCCGCCGGAAATGGGGTTGAGCCAGACGTCGGCTTTGACGTGGCGGTAGATCCAGTCGTACGCCTCGGCCGAGAGCGGCGAGCCGGTCGAGCCGACCGCACGCAGTCTCGACAGGTCGAAATCGCGCCCGGGCTCGATGCCGGCCTTCAGGCAATTGGCGAAGAACGCCGCGCCGGCGCCAAAGAAGGTCACGCCCGCATCCTGTGCGAAGCGCCACAGCGTATTGAGATCGGGCGTGCCGGGGTTGCCGTCGTAGATGGCGAGCGTGACGCCGCCGAGTAAGCCGCTCGCTTGCGAATTCCACATGACCCAGCCGGTGCTGCTGTACCAGTGGTAGACGTCGTCGGGGCCAAGGTCGAGATGCAGCGCGCCCATCATCGTCTGCACCAGCAGCAGGCCGCCATGGCCGTGCACGATCGGCTTGGGCATGCCGGTGGTGCCGGACGAATAGAGAATCCACAGCGGGTGGTCGGCGGCGACGGGTGTGACGACGAGTGGTACGTCGTTCGCAGTCAGGTCGCGCCAGTCGCGGGCCTCCGGGAAGCGCGCGCGGTTGACCTCGCCAAGCAACTGCGGCACGAGCACGAGGTGTTCGATAGTTGGCAGCGCGGCGACCATCTCTGCGACGATGTCGGTGCGGTCGAACGCGCGGCCGCCGTAGTGATAGCCGTCCACCGCGATCAGCACTTTGGGCTCGATCTGCCGGAAGCGGTCGGTCACGGCCACCTGGCCCATGTCGGGCGCACAGACAGACCAGATGGCCCCGACGCTGGCCGTGGCGAGAAACGCCACGATCGCGTCCGGCGTGTTCGACAGATATGCGGCGACGCGGTCGCCCGGCACCACGCCCATCTTGCGCAGCGCATCCGCCAGCGAGGCAACGCGTTGGCGCAGTTCGCGCCATGACAAGTCGGCGAGCGGCTTGGTCTCGCTGGCGTATCGGATGGCGGTGCGGTCGGGGCTGCCGCCTTCTTCCACATGGCGCATGACCTGATCGACGTAATTGAGCTTCGCGCCGACCAGCCATTGCGCGCCGGGCATGGTGCGGTCGCCCAGCATCTGCGTGAAGGGTGTCGAGGCGCGCAGGTCAAGGTAGTCCCAGACGGACGTCCAGAACGCCTCGAGTTCAGTGGTCGACCATTCCCAGAGTCGTGCGTAGCCCTCGGGCGTGGTCGCCGAAAAGCGCAGCCCGCGTTCGCGCGCCAGCCAGTCGAGGTAATGCGTCAAACGCGAGCGCGCGATGAAGTCAGCCGATGGCGTCCATAGCAGGGCGCCTTCCTGGATGGTGCTCATGTGTCTCCTCCGCCGGTCAGGCAAGGGGAAAGGCCGCCCGCTCTATCGTTGTGGCAGGTCGGCCGAGAGGGGGCGACGGTTCAGATGCCGCCCATGCACAGATACTTGAGTTCGAGATACTCGTCGATGCCGTAGACCGAACCTTCACGGCCGAGGCCCGACTGCTTGATGCCGCCAAACGGCGCGACCTCGTTCGAGATCAGCCCGGTGTTGATGCCGACCATGCCGTATTCGAGCTGCTCGGCCACCCGCCAGATACGGCCGATGTCGCGGCTGTAGAAGTACGAGGCCAGGCCAAATTCCGTGTCGTTGGCCAGGCGCACGACTTCCGCTTCGTCCTGGAACTTGAAGATGGCCGAGACGGGCCCGAAGGTTTCTTCGCGCGCGATCAGCATGTCGGGCGTGGCATCGGCCAGCACCGTGGGCTCGACAAAACGCTGCGAGCCAAAGCCCTGCATCAGCTTGCCGCCAGCGGTCAGGCGTGCGCCTTTCTGCGTCGCATCGTCGATGTGGCGCTGCACTTTCTCCACGGCCTGGTCGTCGATCAGCGGGCCTTGGACAACGCCCGACTCGAAGCCGTTGCCGACCTTGATGCCGCGCACCTTGGCCGAGAGCTTTTCGACAAACGCGTCGTACACCGACGCATGCACATAGAAACGGTTCGTACACACGCACGTCTGACCCGCGTTGCGGTACTTCGACTGCACCGCGCCCTCCACGGCAGCATCGATGTCGGCGTCGTCGAACACGATGAACGGCGCATGGCCGCCCAGTTCAAGCGCCACCTTCTTCACCGTCGGCGAGCATTGCTGCATCAGGATGCGGCCCACCGGCGTCGAGCCCGTGAACGACAGATGGCGCACGATCGGCGATTCGCACAGGGCTTTGCCGATGGCGATCGAGCGGTCCGCATCGCCCGTCACCACGTTGACCACGCCCTTGGGAATGCCCGCCCGGTGCGCCAGTTCGGCCATCGCCAGCGCGGACAGCGGCGTTTGCTCGGCCGGCTTGATGACGATGGTGCAGCCTGCCGCCATGGCCGGCGCAACCTTCCGAGTGATCATCGCCAGCGGGAAGTTCCACGGCGTGATGGAGGCGCACACGCCCACCGGCTGCTTCAACACGACCATGCGTTTGTCGCGCCAGGTGCTGGCCATCACGTCGCCGGAGACGCGCTTGGCCTCTTCGGCAAACCATTCGATGAACGACGCGCCGTAGACGATTTCGCCCTTGGCTTCGGCCAGCGGCTTGCCCTGTTCGGCGGTCATCAGCGTGGCGAGGTCGTCGGCATTGGCGATCAGCAGGTCGAACCAGCGTCGCATCAGGCCGGCGCGCTCTTTGCCGGTCAGCTCGCGCCATGCGGGCCAAGCCGCATTGGCGGCGTCGATGGCGCGCAGCGTTTCTGCGTGGCCGAGATTGGCGACGTCAGTCAGGTGTGCGTTGGTGGCAGGGTCGTAGACGGGAAAGGTCGCGCCGTCTGCCGCGCCCACCCAGGCGCCGTCGACGTAGGACTGCGTTTTGACAAGGGTGCGGTCTGTGATGCGCTCCAGCGCGTTGGCGGCGGTGCGGGATGAGTCGAGTGCTTCGGCCATGGCGTTCTCCATAAGGAAGGCGGGCCCAGTAGACAAAGAGGGCCCGCCTTTTAGATGCAGCAGTCGCTTAACTCGCTAAGAATAACCGAACGATCGTTCGCTCGCAGGCCAGGCCGCCGAGCCTTGTGGTTATTGGAAGAGCGTGTCCCACATGGCGTCGACCTTGGCCTTGACAGCGGTATCCATGACGATGGGCTGGCCCCATTCGCGCGTGGTTTCGCCGGGCCATTTGTTGGTGGCATCGATGCCCATCTTGGAGCCCAGGCCCGACACCGGGGACGCAAAATCGAGGTAATCGATCGGCGTGTTTTCGACCATGACCGTGTCGCGCGCCGGATCCACGCGCGTGGTGATCGCCCAGATCACTTCCTTCCAGTCGCGCAGGTTCACGTCGTCGTCCACCACGACGATGAACTTCGTATACATGAACTGCCGCAGGAAGCTCCACACGCCGAACATCACGCGCTTGGCGTGGCCGGCGTATTGCTTCTTCATGCTGACCAGCGCCATGCGATAGCTGCAGCCCTCGGGCGGCAGATAGAAATCGGCAATCTCCGGAAACTGCTTCTGCAGCAGCGGCACGAACACTTCATTGAGCGCCACGCCGAGCACGGCCGGCTCATCGGGCGGCTTGCCTGTGTACGTAGAGTGATAGATCGGGTCGCGGCGCATCGTGATGCGCTCGACCGTGAACACGGGAAACCAGTCCTGCTCGTTGTAATAGCCTGTGTGATCGCCGAAGGGGCCTTCCAGCGCGTGTTGATAGCCGCTCGGGTGCGTCGGATCCGGCTGGATATGGCCTTCGAGGATGATTTCGGCGCCGGCCGGCACTTGCAGTTGCGCCTGCGCCAGCGAAGGCGTCAGGCATGTCGCAAGCTCAGTCCGGCTGCCGCGCAGCAGCCCCGCAAACTGGTACTCAGATAACGTATCCGGCACCGGCGTCACCGCGCCGAGAATGGTGGCCGGATCCGCGCCCAGTGCCACCGCAATCGGAAACGGCTGGCCGGGATTGGCGATGGCGTGCTCGCGGAAATCCAGCGCGCCGCCGCGGTGCGCCAGCCAGCGCATGATGACCTGGTTGCGATTGATGACCTGCTGCCGGTAGATGCCCAGATTCTGCCGTTTCTTATGCGGCCCGCGCGTGATGACCAGCCCCCAGGTGACGAGCGGAGCCGCATCGCCGGGCCAGCACGTCTGTACGGGAATGCGCGAGAGGTCGACGTCATTCCCTTCCCACACGATCTCCTGGCACGCCGGCGACGACACCTTGCGTGGCGCCATATCCCACACGGCCTTGGCCATCGTCCACAGCTTGCCGGCTTCACGCAGGCCGCGCGGCGGTTCAGGCTCTTTCAACGCCGAGAGCAGGTGACCGATGTCCCGCAGTTCATCGAGCGACTCCGCGCCCATGCCCAGCGCCACGCGACGTGTGGTGCCAAACAGGTTAGCCAGCACCGGCATGTCGTACTTCTGTGCGCCGTCCACCGGCTGCTCGAAGACTACCGCCGGGCCTTCGGAGCGCAGCAGGCGGTCACAGACTTCGGTCATTTCCAGGCGCGGCGATACCGGCTGGTGCACGCGGCGCAGTTCGCCCGTGCGTTCGAGTTGGGCGAGAAAGTCACGTAAGTCCCTGTATTGCATGGAGATTTTGTAACCAAAGGTAAGGTAGATCGCCTATCACGCGGAGGGGCTGTCCCCCGAATAGTCGTCCGGGCGACATTTTTTTGGTGTAGGCAGGGTGGCCGCGATTGTACGGCCAAAACCCCATGACCCCCTGATGACAGAACGCATCGCAGGTCAGCCAGTCCCAACAACGGGAGCCTTATCATAACTTTTGGATATGAAAACTTACTTCTTTATGATTGACTTGGCATAACGCGCTTCCTACAATCCAATCCGATCTGGCAATTGTTGCAACGCAACATGTTTTCGGCTAATGCCTACGCCCCGTTCTCAAACGTATGAGGGGCGACACCAGAGCACATCAGCATCGCTGCGGGACGTGACCTCCCCAAGGACACGGCCCGCATTTCTCTGGGCACTAGGGGAGTGCCCCCAACAGATGCCGGCTGACTGCAACAGCGCGGCATCCTTACTAAAAACCGTTGCGATTCGAAACGCACGGCGCCAGGCAAAAGAAAGGCGTCTACCGGATCTGCGCAGCGGACGGAGGTAAGTATGAACGGTTGGAAAACCCTTCATTCTTCCGGGATCGGATCGGCGCTGCAACGCCGGCTCGTAGCCCCGGTTGGCCGCCGCCTCGCGCGTGCTGGTCAAGTTGCGCTGCCTCGTAAGCTGCGCATGGAGTTGAACGCAGGGGGCGCCGCCGCGTCCCGCAATGAGTTGCATCCTGGCGTACTGCTGGTGTTCCGCAGCGGGCATGTCGTGCTTAATAGCATCGGCTTGCTGGCGGTGGCCGCCGCAGTTGCCCTCTCGCTCAACAGCGAGTGGCGCGCCACGGTCGCTCAACGCGTGCTGCATTTCACGCCGGGTGTCGACACCAGTGTCGCCTCGGCCAATCCGTCGCCCGCGATTGCGGCTGGCGTGCAGCCGGTTGCTTTTGCACCGACGGCGCCGTCCGCCGGTACGGGTGCCGCTCAAGCTGTAGCGCCTGCTGCGGCGCAGGGTGGCACGGTCGCGGCCGCAGGTTGGGACACGCTTTCGAAGGTGCCGTCCGTGGCCGAGTTGGCTGCGCAGATTCCGAACACGCAAGTCGTCCGTGACGCGCGTGAGTCGGCAACCGCCGGTACCCCGCGAGAGCAGGCTGCCGTGGCCGAGTACATCGCCCGCAAGTACCGCGTGGCGGCCACTGCCACTGGCCAGTTGGTGAAAGCGGCCTATCAGACCGGCAAGGAAGTCGGCCTGGATCCGCTGCTCATCCTGGGCGTGATGGCCATCGAGTCCAGTTTCAACCCGTTCGCCGAAAGCGGTATGGGTGCGCAGGGTCTGATGCAGGTCATGACCAAGGTCCACCAGGACAAGTACGAAGTGATGGGCGGCGTTGGTGCTGCGCTCAATCCGTATGCCAACATCAAGGTCGGTGCGCTGGTGCTGAAGGATTGCATCGCGCGTGCAGGTTCGATCGAAGGCGGCCTGAAGCTGTATGTCGGGGCGGTCACGCAAGGCGACGGCGGCTACGGCGGCAAGGTGCTGCAAGAGCGGTCGCGCCTGCGCATGGTGGCCACTGGGCATCGTTCGCCCATGACGGTGGCGTCTGAGCGCGAACCGGTGAAGCCGGTCGCGACGGCAACGCCTGTGACGCAAGCCGATGCGAAGACGCAAGCCACCAAGCCGTCCGACAAGCAACCGGCGGCTGGTCAACAGGAAGAGGCACGTCTGGACAATAAGTCGCAGGGCCAAGCCTGATTGGCCCGATTCGCTGCGCTATATAGGAAAGGCCGTCCTTCGGGACGGCCTTTTCTGTTTGGGCGACGCGTAGAGTGTTTTACCGGCTGAATAGCTTGCCGAGCCTAGCGACCGCTTCTTCCAGATGCGCCATCGACGTGGCGTACGACAGCCGGATGTAGTGCTGCGCCGTGTGTGGACCAAAATCGAGCCCCGGCACCAGCACCACGCCAGCGTCATGCAGCATCGACTGGGTGAGGGCGTCGGCATTGGCGGCGTGCGGGTGGTTTACGCCGCGGCAATCGGCGTAGACATAGAACGCCCCGTCCGGCTTGACCGGTACCTTGAAGCCGAGCGACTCCAGCGCTGGCACGATGAAATCACGTCGGCGGCGGAATTCGGCCTTGCGCTCTTCGTAGATCGCCAACGCTTCCGGCGCAAAGCAGGCGAGCGCCGCATATTGCGCCACCGCCGACGCGCAGATGAACAGGTTCTGCGCGACCTTCTCGAACTCCGGCACCAGTTCGGCGGGTGCCACCAGCCAGCCGAGCCGCCAGCCGGTCATGTTGAAATACTTGGAAAAGCTGTTGATCGTGACGACATCGTCGCCGAACGACAGTGCGGAGACCGGGGCCTGATCGTATGACAAACCTTGGTAGATCTCATCGACGATCGAGAATCCGCCTCGTGCACGTACCGCCTGCACAATACGCTGCAGCTCATCCGGCAGGATCGACGTGCCCGTCGGGTTGGAAGGGGAGGCCAGCAGCACACCCTGCGTGCGCTCGCCCCAGTGGGTTTCGACCTGCGCGGCAGTCAACTGAAAGCGTTCTTCCGGCCCCGACGGCACCAGCTTCGCCTCGCCATTGAAGGCGGCCACGAAGTGACGGTTGCACGGATAGCTTGGATCGGGCATCAGGACTTCGCCGCCAATCTCCACCAGCACCGCACACGCCAGCAGCAACGCTGCCGACGCGCCCGCCGTCACGATGATGCGCTCGGGCGCGATGTCTAGGCCGTAGACGGTGTGGTAGTAGCGGGCGATGGCCTGGCGCAGCGAGCGGATGCCCAGGGCCCCGGTGTACTGCGTGACGCCGCGCCGCATGGCGTCGGCGGCCGCTTGCACGACGGGCTCGGCGGCGGTGAAGTCCGGCTCGCCGATGCCCATGTGGATGATACTGCGCCCCGCCAGTTCCAGCTCGCGGGCCTGCTTGGCCAGTTCCATCACGTGAAAGGCGCGGATATTGGCCAGCCGGGCGGCTGTGTGCAGGCGGTGGGCGTCCATCTTGAAGCGAAGCGAAAAAGGTAAAGCGAACAGCAGACGCCGAATTACCGGCGGGCAGCGACCTCGACAGCGCGCACTTGCGTAGCCAGCTTGTCCAGCACGCCGTTGACGTACTTGTAGCCTTCCACGCCGCCGAAGGTCTTGGTCAGTTCAACCGCTTCGTTGATCACGACCTTGTACGGGATGTCCACGCAGTGCACCAACTCGTACGCGCCGACCAGCAGGGCGGCACGCTCGACCGGCGACAGCTCGGCAACCGGGCGATCCAGGTACGGCGTGAACGCCTCGGTCAGCGTGGTTTCTTCGCGGATCGCACCGTGCAGCAGCGCGTCGAAGTGCGCGCGGTCGGCCTTGTTGAAGCCTTGCGCGTCCTGCAGATGCGCCTCGACCACGCCCGGGTCGTTGCGATTGAGCAGCCATTGATACAGACCCTGCAGCGCCAGTTCGCGCGCACGGCGGCGCGCGCTCTTGGCGGGCGCTTTGGCCTTGGCTTGGGAATTGTCTTGCGTCATGGGAAAAGCCTTTGCGCGAGGAAGCGCTTATTCATTCTCGCCGTCGTCGTCCTGGCCGTGATCCTGCAGACCGTCGAGGTCGTTGGTCAGGTTGGCCATTTCGACGGCGGTGCGGGCGCAGTCGCGACCTTTTTCGCGGGTGCGGGCGTGGGCCTGTGCGTCTGTGTCGGTGGTCAGGATGCCGTTGGCGATGGCGATGTTGAAGTCCAGGCCCACGCGCGTGATGCCGGCGCCCGATTCGTTGGACACCAGTTCGAAGTGGTACGTCTCGCCGCGGATGACTGCGCCCAGCGCGATCAGCGCGTCGAACTGGCCCGACTCGGCCATCTTCTGCAGCGCCAGTGGGACTTCCAGCGCACCCGGCACAGTCACGAGCAGCACGTCTTCGCCGGCCACGCCGAGTTGTTCGAGTTCAGCGACGCAAGCTTCTCGCAGTGCTTCGCACACGGGCTCGTTGAAACGCGCCTGGACGATGCCGATGCGCAGGCCTTCGCCGTTGAGATTGGTCGGGTAGAAGCCGTGGTCCATGGTGTATTCCAGTTAAGGTTGCCGGTCGGGCAACGTCAGAAGAAGAAAGCCGGCGCGGCAGTCTCGGCTGCCGCGGGAAAATCAGTGTGTCGCGGTGGATGCAGAGGAAGTGACGTCGGGTGCATCTGCCATCGACTGGTACGCCGTCACCTCCAGATCGTAGCCGACCATGCTCGGCAGTTTGAGCGGCGAGGCCAGCACACGCATTTTGCCCACACCCACGTCCTTGAGGATTTGCGCGCCGATGCCGTAGATGCGCGGATCGGGTTTCGTACGCGGGCGCTCATGCGGCGCGTCCAGCGCGGAGAACTGCGTGAACAGCCGGTCCGCCGAATCGCCGCAATTGAGCAGCACGACCACGCCGGTCGGGGCAGCCTGGATGGCACGCAGGGCAGCGGGCACGCTCCACGAGTGCGTCGTGCGCTGGCACTCGAGCAGGTCCAGCACCGAGAGGGGTTCATGTACGCGCACCAGCGTTTCGGTGTCCGGCGTCGGCGTGCCCTTGACCAGCGCCAGATGGGCGCGGCCGGCCGCCCGATCGCGGAAGGCGACGGCGTGGAACGTGCCGAACTGCGTCTCCATCGTGCGCTCGCCGACGCGCTCGACGATGCTCTCGGTGCGGCTGCGGTATTGGATCATGTCGGCAATCGTGCCGATCTTCAGGCCGTGTTTCTTGGCGAATTCCACGAGGTCCGGCAAGCGCGCCATGGTGCCGTCGTCCTTCAGGATCTCGCAGATTACGGCGGCGGGTGTCAGGCCCGCCATGGCGGTCAGGTCGCAACCGGCTTCGGTGTGGCCGGCGCGCATCAGCACGCCGCCCTTCTGGGCCCGCAGCGGGAAGATGTGGCCCGGGTTCACCAGGTCAGACGGTTTGGCGTTCTTGGCTGCCGCCACCTGAATGGTGCGTGCGCGGTCGGCCGCGGAAATACCGGTGGTCACGCCTTCGGCCGCTTCGATCGATACGGTGAAATTGGTGCCGAACTGCGTACCGTTGCGGCTTGCCATCATCGGCAGGTCGAGCTGGTCGCAGTGCTCTTCGGTGAGCGTCAGGCACACCAGGCCACGCGCGTGCGTGACCATGAAGTTGATGGCTTCCGGCGTGACAAAGTCGCTCGCCAGGATCAGGTCGCCTTCGTTCTCACGGTCTTCCTCGTCGACCAGGATGACCATGCGGCCGGCGCGGATTTCGGCAATGATTTCTTCGACTGTGGCGATCGACATGGCGTAGCAGGGGTGCGCGCCGCCGGTCAACTCCCGTCAATCGGTGATTTCGGGGGCCGTGCGACTGCGTAGATGGCAAGCCCGTTATTGTACGCCAAGGCGGCCCCAAGCCAGTGGGGCCTATGGTTCAAACGGCTGCCAGGGGTTGTGTGCCCACGGGCAGGCCAATAGCGGCGTGGGTGAGCATGCGCTCCACGTAGCGGGCGATCAGGTCGATCTCCAGGTTGACCTGGCTGCCGGCCTTCAGGTGCTTGAGCGTGGTGACTGCCACGGTGTGCGGGATCAGATTGATCGAGAACTCGCAGCCGTCGGCATCGTCCCGGACGGAATTGACCGTAAGCGACACGCCGTTCACCACCACGGAGCCCTTGTAGGCCAGATACTTGCCCAGCTCTACCGGAGCCCGCACGCGCAGTTCGTGCGATTCGTTGACCGGCGCGAAGTATGTGACCGTGCCCAGGCCGTCCACATGGCCGGATACGAGGTGCCCGCCGATGTGGTCAGCCAGGCGCAGAGCCTTCTCCAGATTGACCTCGCCGGGGCGTTCCAGCCCGACGGTCTTGGACAGCGATTCGCGCGATACATCCACGTCGAAGCGGGTCTCGGTTTTGGCGACGACCGTCATGCATGCGCCCTGGATGGCAATCGAATCGCCCAAGGCCACGTCGGCTAGCGGCAGGCCGCCGGCGTCGATGGACAAGCGCACGCCGGCATCGGCGTTGTCGCCAAGCGGCGAGACGGTTTCAATACGGCCAACTGCGGCGACGATTCCGGTGAACATAAGCAATCAATCCGTCGGGTTGCGGCGCGCCAGGATGCGGAGATCGCCCCCGATGCGCGAGATATCGTGAAAGAAGAATTCGGCCGCGCCTTCCAGCGTCTGCAGCGGCCCCATATTGAACATGCCCTGGCCCGAGCCGAGCACCTTGGGTGCCAGATGGACGAGGATCTCGTCAACCAGCCCTTCGCGCAGCAGCGAGCCGTTGAGTTTGAAGCCGGCTTCGACGTGCAGCTCGTTGATTTCGCGGCGACCCAGTTCGCGCAGGACTGCGGCCAGATCGACTTTTCCTGCGGCGTTCGGCAGCAGGATGACCTCCGCGCCGCGCTCGCTCAACGCACGCATGCGGCCAGCTTCGGGTTGAGCGGCAAAAATGAGCGTCGGCTCGTGGTGCCCATCTGCGGTGAGGATGTGGGCGTCGAGTGGCACGTCCAGCGCCGAGTCGATCAGCACGCGGCGAGGCTGGCGCGGCGTGTTGATGGCGCGCACGGTCAGTCGCGGATTGTCTTCGCGCACCGTGCCGATACCGGTGAGGATGGCACAGGCGCGCGCGCGCCAGCGGTGGCCGTCGTTGCGCGCCTCGGTTTCGGTAATCCACTGGCTGATGCCGTTGTCCAGCGCGGTGCGGCCGTCCAGCGAAGCGCCGACCTTCACACGCACCCAGGGCGTGCCGCGCGTCATGCGCGAAACGAAACCGATGTTCAGCTCACGCGCCTCCCGCTCCAGCAGCCCGCAGCGCACGTCGACCCCGGCATCGCGCAGCTTCTGCAAGCCGCGTCCGGAGACAGCGGGGTTTGGATCTTCCATGGCCGCCACCACGCGGGTGATCCCCGCTTCGACGAGACGATCCGCGCAGGGCGGGGTGCGGCCAAAGTGGCTGCAGGGCTCCAGCGTCACATAGGCGGTGGCGCCGCGCACGTCCTGGCCGCGCGACTGAGCATCCTTGATGGCTTGGATTTCAGCGTGGTCCTGTCCGGCGGGTTGCGTGTAGCCCTCGCCGATGACGGTGTCGTCTCGCACGATCACGCATCCGACGCGCGGGTTGGGCGTGGTGGTGAACAAGCCCTTCTCGGCCAGCGCCAGGGCGCGCTGCATCATGGCGTGGTCGAAGTCGGAGAACATGAGCAAAAAATGCGGGAGTTTGGGTTAATCGTCGTTAGCCGAGGCGCTGGCGCCGCACGTTTTGGTGTCCTTGGCCGGATCGCAGATGCGGGCGCGGCCTGCGGAGCTGATGCGGACCCGCCGCTCATGTGCTCCAGATCGGATTGTCAGCGTGCCGTAGAGCTGGCTGCCGTTGCGCTGTCGCGAGTATCCCACAGGTGCAAAAGAGAGGGTGTCGACATCCCGCTGTGACGCCGTGAACGCAAATTCGACGGGCGGCACCACATGCGGCGACACGCGCATCAAGATATCTTCGGTGCCGGGTTCAAGCGGCGTCGCCTGGGTTTGCGGCGAGGGCGTCATATACAACGCCCATCCCGACGACCAACCCTGCTCAGCGTTGCACGGGCCGAGGTGAACCCACGCACGCTGATTGCGCGACATGGTCTGCGCCAGCGAGATCGCGCTGACAAAGCGGTCGGCCAGAACGACGACAGTCTCGCGTTGCCACCAATTCAACGCGGCGGGCGCGGCGAACATCGCAAGGATCGATATCACGCTCAGGACGACGACGAGCTCAGCCAGCGTGAACCCGGCCCGCAGACGAGAGGCGTTCATGGCCAGCATGCGGGCGATGCCGGTTGGCGCGCATTGCCGATCTGCATGAACCGTTCGCCGGTGTTGCGCAGGATAAGCGCGCCGCAGTCGGTGCCCGCGTGCACCGGCTGGGCGACGACTTCAATGCAATGTGCGGCAGCACGCCCATCGCACGGGCCAGCAAGCAAGTGATAGCCGGAGATGTATTCCGGAATGTTGGCCGGTGAGGAGCTATTGCCTGTGTGCGCATACTGGCGTTCCAATTCCACCATGGTTGAGACCAGCGCCGCATGCGCCGCAGTCCGCCGCGCGCGCTCATGGTGTCTCGACCAGGTTTGTATGGCGGCGCCGGTCAATAACGCAGCGATGGCCAATGCGATCGTAAGCTCGACAAGCGTGAATGCGGCATGGCGATACTTCATCGTAAGCCCTCCTCGATCAGCTCACGCCAGTTCAGGCGGCCGAGCATGAAGGTTTGCGAATGGGGGGTGGTTGCGTCGTGCTGGTCGCTTGTGGTGTAGACGCGTTGTGTCACCGTGCCACTGGGTCGAATGGTGGGCAGTGCAGCTTCGGTGGTGGTCTGAGGCGTGGATGTATGGCGCGGCACTCGGGGGCGGAAGACTGTTTGCAGCACGACACTGACCGCGGGGTCGGCGCCAAATCCTGCTGCCGTGATGCGATACAACCATGGCGGTGGCGTGTCATCGCTATGCTGAGTTTGGCCGGGCCATCGATCGGGAATCGGCTCAATGACGTACCGCGCAGTGCGGCCGGCAATGCGCTGGGTGCCTGGGAGGCGTGCGTCGATCTCTACGGCGTGGGTGGTCGCATCAAGCAGTCGCGCCAACGTCCAGAGCGATTGGTCGGGTTGCGGCTGACATAACCCAAGCGAGCCGTCGTTGCCGCACGTTCCCACCAGGAAGCCGCGTCTCAAAACCGGATCCAGTGCGGCGATACGTTCCCGTGGCAAGGCCGCCATACATTGGAGGTTCGTGGGCGTTTCGGTGGCGACGGACAGTTCGCACTCCGCCGCATTCAGCGCCATTTCCGCGCCGTATTTGGCCAAGGCACGATCGGCCGTGAGAGACGTGCGGTGCCGTTGATCCAACACCAGATGGAAGGTCGCCATGATCAGTAGGCCGAGCAACACCACCGCAGGCATCACGACCATCATCGAGAAACCACGCGCTTTGGCGCTATCGCTCAACATACGTCCACGTCGCAGGCGAGCGGATTGCGCAAGCGTACCGTTGCAGTGAAAACGGCACGACGGCGTTGGGTTTCGGTGGGCGTGAAGTGCAAGTCCTGTGCGTGGGCGCCTTCAACTCGCTCGAGGTCGGGAAATAGCGCGAGTGTGGACGTGGCCTTGTTGGCTGACCTGGGCGTGTGGTAGTCGCCGCGAACGACCAGCGCGATGTGCACGGCTTGAACCTGGCGCCATTGCTCGGTGGTCAGCGAGCGCGCGGACAGTGTCGTGCTTGAGGTGCCGCCAGCGGTGCGAACCTCATACAGAAGCTGCATTGTTTCGACGCCGCGGACCATGCCATTGGATGTCCAACGGCCCGCCACAGTCTGACCGGCTTGATGCCTTCGCGACCGGCACATGAGTTGCGGTTCTTGATCCGTCGCTCGGGCGAGATAGAGCAGCATGTATCCCGCGCGCTGGTCGTCGCTGCCGTTTTGAACGGGCTCAGCGACCCCGTAGCCGGAGCAATCGATGATGCTGTCGTCAGGTCGCTGCGAGTTGGTATGCATGCTACGGCCTGCAAAGCGGACCAGCACGGCATCGCTGTTTCGGATGCCACTGCCGTTGCAGCCAAGGACTTCCGCTTCGGGAGGGGTGCAACTGTCCGCACCTTGAATCGATAGCGTCGCCTTCGCGTCTGGCCATCGGCGCTCTGGCGATGCTGCTGGCGTATCGGTTGCCCACCCTGCATGCTGCAGTGCCATTGTCAGCAGTTCCAGCGCCTGCGTGCCGCGGCTTTCGATCAGGGCATCGTCGGCAACGCGCTGATAGCTTGCACGGGCCAGGAGTGTCAGTTGCAGCGCGATGCCAAGCACGATCAGCCCGACCAGCGTGCCGATCAGCAACTCCACAAGCGTCGCGCCCCGCCGAGCATGAGAGAGCCGGCACATGTCAGTGCACGTTTGCGGATTCGGCCCGGTTGTTTTGCGTTCGGACGTCGGTCGATAGCTGTCGCAGGCTTTGGCTGGTGGTCTCCATCCGTTCAAGTGCGGTCAAGGTGCCCGCTGCACACAGAGACAATACGGCGAGTGCGACAAGGGATTCGAGCAGGATGGCGCCGTGTTGGCGCTTGACGTGATGGCAGGCAGGCATGAGTCGACGGACACTTGGAAAGTCGCTCAAGTTAGTGTGAATTTGGCCGTATAACTGTCATATCTGGTCAATACCCTCTCCGGGAGTCGGGGGCACGGCGTCCCATGCAGCGACGGATCGTTGGTTTTTCACCAACACTAGCCTTCCCGAATCTCGCGGTTGAAGGAGGGGGTTGTTGACACTTTTTGACTAATTCCCCACTATTCCGGGGATGCATCTGCCTGGGCTTTTTTGTCGCGCAGATGATCACGTTCACGGGGGTCGGACGTGAGCCATCCTAGAAGAACTCAAATCAGTTCCAAATCGGCAGCGCGCGAACTCGGTTGCGTCGTGACTGCCGCATAAAACAATAGTCGGGGGTTCGAGTCATGCTTAACGGGATCTCGCCCATTGGGCGATGTGGGTGCGCGATCAGGCAACGGCATTCCGGCTGAGAGTTGAGATGCGCGCATTGGTTCGCGGTTCTCTTTTCGCCCTTTGGTTTCGCAAAGTCGTTCAGGCTCACCCGAGCTTGGTATCGGCGCGACTGCGCTATTCGCGCGCACTACAAGGCCAATCGGGCGGCTCGCCTATTGTCACGACATTATTGGCAACTCGCGGCTTCACGCTGACCGAGCTAATGGTGGTCTTGGCGATTCTCGCCATTCTCTTGGTGGTCGCGATCCCTTCTTTCGCACCGATGCTGCGTAGCAATCGTGTTTTTGCTGTGCAAACTGAGGTCATGTCCTCGCTCGCTTTGGCGCGAAGCGAGGCCGCTAAACGCGGCATTCCAGTGAGCGTGGTTTTGTCAGGCGCGTCTGGAGTGGTAGGTAACGAATGGGGCGCGGG
Organism: Ralstonia sp. 110700041-2; assembly: GCF_056280165.1. Classification (NCBI taxonomy): domain Bacteria; kingdom Pseudomonadati; phylum Pseudomonadota; class Betaproteobacteria; order Burkholderiales; family Burkholderiaceae; genus Ralstonia; species Ralstonia sp. 110700041-2. Next base: position 107,500 of record NZ_JBSFAI010000011.1, read on the forward strand.
TTGGTCTGTCTGGGTCGATTTAAATGCCAACGGGGTGGTTGATAGTGGGGAGGTGTTGCGTGCACACGATGCCTTGCCACCTGGGTTCACGCTGAGCGTGCCGAACAACGGCGCTCTCAAGTTCGATGCCCATGGTTTTCTGTCGCCGGCCGTGCTGCGCCAATTGAAGGTGTGTTCCACCGCCAGCGGTACGTCGGGATATCAAATCACGATTCAGCCGAACGGACTGGTCGATGCTGCCAGCGCAACGTGCCCATGAATGCTCGCCCCCTGAACTCCACTGCACGAGGCTACGCGCTGTTGGAAGCGCTGATTGCGCTTCTGGTCATTTCTGTCGGCTTAATCGGGTTCTCACGCTTGCAATTGATCGGGATGTCCAGTTCGAACATTTCCACGCAACGAAGCAAAGCCGTTTACTTGGCGTATGAGATAAGCGACAGAATACGCGCTAACCTTACGGGCTATTCTGCGGGCGCCTACAGCAGCCTGTCGGGTGCCGCTAGCAATCCCAATTGTGTGTCGAATTCAGCGGGCTGCTCGGCAGCGCAAATTGCTCAGAACGACTACTACGAGTGGTCGAACGAGCTTAGTACGCAGCTTCCGCAAGGTGCTGGTGTGGTTTGCTTGACCAGCAAAATATCGCCGACTGCGACGCCCACCGCGCCTGGCTGTGACGGTGGCGGAAACGTGTACGCCGTTATGGTCTGGTGGACCGAGAACGGCCAGCAACAGATGCTCTCGCAGAGCTTCAAGCCATGATGAATCGCCGACAAACCGGCCTCTCACTAGTTGAACTCATGGTCGGATTGACCCTGGGTTTGCTGCTCGTGGGCATTGCCGTTTCGATCTATCTCTCGGGTCGTCAAACATCGCGCGTGGTCGATACGGTGGGGCGCTTGGAGGAAAGCGCCCGCTTTGCGGTTGAGGCGATCGAGCAGGACATCCGCATGACCGGTTTTCGCGGTTGTAACGGCATGGCCAACTCGCCGGTCAATACCCTGAACTCGCCGGGCTCCTTTAACAATCGATTTGATCAGACGCTTTTTGGTTACCACGGCAGTGGATCAACGTGGACGCCGGCGCTCGATACGAGCATCAGCAGCCTTCCGCAACCTCCGATTGCGGGGACAGATGTCATTGCCATCAAGCGCACCTACGACAATGGCGCTGCATTAACTGCGCAGATGACGGGAACAACTGGTGCGGTGACGGTGGAGGCAAGCGCGCCGTTTGCTCAGGGTGACTACATCCTCGTCTCCGACTGTGAAGCTCAAGCGGTCTTTCAGGCGACGCAGGTCACGAGCAGTCCAACGACTGGTTCGCTGTCGCATGCAGCCGTTGCTGTGCCAACGCCTGGCAATGCCAGTGCGGATCTCACGCATGTCTTCAACACGGATGCATCGGCGTACCGTGTTGTGACCAAAACCTATTTCGTTGCCCAGAGTGCCAGGAACAAAGCGGTGAACTCCTTGTGGTCTTACAGCGTGCCTGACTACACGGGTGCGGGTCAGCCCCAGGAACTGGTTGAGGGTGTTGATAACCTGGTTCTTCTCTATGGGGAAGACACGGATAACGACCAAGCCGCGAACCGCTATGTCACTGCAGATAACGTTGGTACCTGGAACAACGTAGTCAGTGTGCGGATTCAGCTCTTGATGGCATCGGTTCAGAACAGCGTGTCGCCCATTGCTCAAACCTATACCTTCAATGGCGCTTCGGCGACGGCAGCCGACAGAAGAATACGCTCGGTGTTTACGAGCGTAATTACGCTGCGCAACCGGGTGATGTGATGCTACTGCTGAATTTGAATAGGCTGCGCGTTGCTCAAGGCGGTGTTGCTTTGCCTGTTGCGTTGGTGTTTCTGGTGCTCCTGACGCTTCTAGGGTTGGCGCTCGTCAATGGCTCGGTGATGCAGGAAATGATGTTGGGCAACAGCAAAGACAGCAAGCTTGCCTTTCAGGCTGCAGAAGCGGCCCTTCGTGATGCCGAATTGGATGTTGCTCAAAACATCACGACCACAACGGCTTTTGTGCAGGCGTGCACGAACGGGTTGTGCACGCCACCCTCGTCGTGGTCAACGCCAAAATCGGCGTCGGTATCCTCTTTGATCGATTGGACTAACGGTGCGAATACACGCACATATGGCGCTTATACGGGGGCAGTTGCATTGCCCAATGTTGCATCCCAGCCGCTATACGTCATTGAAAAACTCTCTGGACTATCCGTGCCGGCCGGCGAGAGTATTGGGATTGGTGTGAAGCCTCCAGCAGGAGGGACGGCTTACCGGATCACGGTCTACTCGACCGGCGCACGCCCCGAAACCCACGTCGTTCTAGAATCCATTTACGTGAAGCGCTGAGGCCATGAAGACACAATCTTTCTTAGTCAAGGCGCTCGCGCTGTTGATCAGCTCGCTGCTGCCGCTGACAACTAACGCGGCGCTGCTCACCATCGCGCAATATCCGCTGTTTCTGTCGAGCAACACAGCCACCCCCAATATTTTGGTGGTCTATGACAACTCGCAGTCCATGGACGGGACGATGACGGGCAAGTTGATCGCGGGCAACGATCCGACCACACGTGGCAACATTGCGCGCTCGGTGATTACGTCGACCATCTCGAACTATCGCACCCAATTCAACTGGGGCCTAGCGACGTTCGATTCACCGGGGCCCAGCCTGTACAACACGTATGCCTACTTCTTTGGGAGCGCCAGCACCATGGTGTTCACAAATGACTGTGTCAACGGCATTTCCGCATCGAACGGCGGCCTGCGCTGCGTCCCGAATCCGCAATCGGGTGCCTCGTATTCGTATTTGACTTACGAGCTCAGTGGCGATGATCCTGCCATCAATGACGTCTTGTACTACAACGGTACGTGGCCGTATCCGTGGGCTATTGGCTTATCGGGGGGGACGACCAGCAATCCCAATACCAATTACAACGGGTGCCAGAACCACGCCAACGTGTCGACCTGGAATTCCGGTGACTTCTCGGGTTGCCAGCAAGTTGGCTTTACCCCGACCGACGCCGGGTTTCTGCCGGGCAATCCTCCTTACTCACGAATGATCTGGCTATCGCGTGCGTGGGGCTACTATGCCAACATAAGCGGGTCCGGCAAAATGCTGGAAGCTGTGCAGGCGGATTCGCCCTCGCACTACCAGAATCTGATCGATTATCTGGCGCCGGAGACAAACTCAAATTCAGCAGCGAGCGGCCACAGCAAGCTCGAAATCAAGAACGGGGCGGTGGCTACACCTCTCTCTGGCAGTCTGCAAACGGCGAGGAGTTACTTCGCGGGCTCGCAGACTGGCTATTCGACGCCTGTGACTCAAAGTTGCCAGAAGAACTTTGTGCTGTTAGCGACCGATGGCAACCCCACCGGCAAGACCGATGGTTCGATGTGGGCGCTTTCCGATCAGCAAAGCACCTATAACTCGAGCACTGGACAGTGGACGTTCTCCAACGCTGCGAACGATGTGTTCAGTCAAATCACGGCGTTACGCAGTACGAGCGTTAAGGGTTATACGAGTCCCTTTGACATTCAGACCTACGTGGTCGGGATGGGTAGCACGGTGTCCAACCCCGCTTCGGTAGCTGCGCTCAACCAAATGGCAAAGCTCGGGGGGACGGGCAATGCTTACCTGAGCACGGATCCCGCAACGCTGCAGCAGCAGTTCCAAAGCATCGCGGCGGACATTACCACCAAGGTGGCAGCGGCTTCGGCCGTTTCCCTGAACGCGGGTTCCTGGGGGACAGGCACTGCCTTGTATCAGGCCAAGTTCAGCAGCGCCGACTGGTCGGGGCAGTTGCTTGCATATGCCATTAACTCGGACGGTTCGATCGGCAGCCAACTCTGGGATGCCGGCCAGCAGATCAATTCCCAGAACTGGGATACCGGGCGCCAGATCCTGACGTACAAGCCGTCTGCGGCTCTTGGCGCTCGCGGTATTCCGTTCCGGTGGCCTGTATCGCCGGGTTCGCCGAAGGCGACCGAGATGGACGCGGCTCAATCGACCAAGCTGAACTACAACGCCAGCCAGACCACCAACGATGGCTATGGCTCGCAGCGTGTGACCTATCTGCGTGGCAACAATGCCAACGAAGCCAATACGTGTGGGTCCTGCACACCTTCGTTTCGCAATCGTCCGACGAGCAAGCTGGGCGACATCATTCACTCATCGCCGAACTATGTCGGCGCGCCTGCGTTCAACTATCCAGACAACATGGAGAGCGCCCCTTACTCCGCATTCGTATCGACTTGGCGCAATCGAACGCCGATGATCTACGTCGGAGCCAATGACGGCATGCTGCACGGCATCAATGCGTCTACGGGGAAAGAGTCGATGGCCTATGTTCCGGCGGCCATCTACAGCAACCTCAGTATGCTGACCGCTCCGACCTACACACACCAGTACTTCGCGGACGGCTCCGTCACGGTGGGGGACACCTTCTATAAGAGCGGGTGGCATACGTTGCTGTCAGGCGCGCTGGCCGGTGGAGGACAGGGCATTTTCGCGCTCGACGTCACCGATCCGTCGAAGTTCACCGAGTCGGCTGCGAGCCAGGTCGCGCGCTGGGAATTCACCGACGCGAATGACGCAGACATGGGCTATAGCTTTGGCCAACCGTTGATCGTCAAAACAAACAACGGAAGGTGGTCCGTTATTGTGGCCAATGGTTACAACAGCACGCAGTCTGATGGTGCGGCGAGCACGACCGGCCACGCAGTGCTGTTTGTGTTGGATGCAGAAACCGGAGCGGTCACTGCAAAGATCGATACGAACGCTGGCACTACTGCTGCGCCAAATGGCCTGTCAGGACCTGTCGCCGTTGATACCAACGGGGATGGCATTGCCGACGTTGTTTATGCCGGCGATCTGGCGGGCAACATGTGGAAGTTCGACCTGTCGAGCAGCACGGTCAGCAATTGGGGGGTTGCATTTGGTACCTCCGGCAGTCCGCAGCCGTTGTTCAGTACGGGGGGGCAGCCGATTACGGTACGCCCGGACGTGACTCGAAATTTGCAAGGTAACTACCTCCTGGTCTTCGGCACGGGGCAGTACTTCACAACGACCGATACAGCGTCGACGGCTGGACAGACCTTCTACGGCATCATCGACAAGGGCGCCACGATCAGCGGCCTGTCTAATCTTCAGCAGCAATCGGTGTTGGGCACAACAACAGGTCCCGACGGCAACACGTATCGCATCACGACACACGCCGTAGGAGCGCCAACCTTGGACGCGCTTCGGTCCGGCGACAATGCAATTTCACTTGGGTCCTACAACAGCTCGAAGCTCGGTTGGTACATCAACTTGCCGACTACCGGAGAGCGTGCTGTGACAGATGCGACCATTCGTTCGGGTCGTGTGATTTTTAACACTGTCATCCCGTCCACCGCCCAATGCAGCGCCGGGGGTACCGGCTGGGTGATGGAGCTGGATGTCTTTACGGGCAACCGTTTGGATAGTCCGACCTTCGATACCAATGGCGACGGAGTCATCAACAACTCGGATCTACTCCAATATGGCGGTTCGCCCGCCAATACGAGTGGTCGACAAGTCGGCTCAATTCCCGCTGCTCCGGGCTTTTTGCAGCCCATCCAAGCACCGGGCGCCTCGCCATTTGAAAACAAATACGTCAATACTTCGGCGGGTGCCATTCAAGTGATTGGTGAAACGGCAGGTAAGGGTTCCCGTGGCCGTGTTGCATGGCGGCAATTGAACTGAGGGGGCAGGTATGAAGAAGCTATGTGTGATTGCCACCTTTGTGCTGGCAGGCAATGCAGCATATGGTGCGCTGGCGGTGGGAGGTGGCGAGCCTGGTGGCGTGACGCCCAGCCCGGCGTCGAGTCGGGCGCGGCCCCATGCGAGTGAAGCACCTCGCATGATACGTGGCGTGGTCACCGCGCTCAATCTGGATAAAGGTGAGATCGACGTGCAGGGTAACCGCCTTCAGGTCGGTCGTGCGGTGCGCGTATTTGGCCCTGCTGGGGATGAGGGCCGCCTCTCGTCGTTGCGTCTGGGGCAAGAGATTCGTTTCCTGCTGGATCCAAAGGACGCCTCTGAACGGACGATTTCAGTTATCTACTTCCAATGAACACAGGACTCTCTCGCTCTCGGCGTTTGCCCCGCGGCTTCACATTGGTTGAGCTGATGATCACGGTCGCTATTGTGGGCATCCTCGCCGTCGTGGCGTATCCGTCGCTCAACGGCTACATACAAAAGTCCAGGCGCGCGGATGCCAAAACGGCATTGCTCGCGGTGGCTCAGAAAATGGAGCAATACCGCTCATTGGGCAACACCTACGCTGGCGCGACATTGGGCGCCAGCGGCGTTTACACCAATACCAAGTCAGACAACGGCTACTACGCTCTGAGCTTCTCTGTCGTGCCTACGCAGACGGTCTATACGGTTCAAGCCGTTCCGCAGGCCGGTCAGGCAACGGATGCATGCGGTACCTTCAGCTACGATCAGGCGGGGAATAAAATGGTATCTGGGGGCACGCTTACGGCATCGAGCTGCTGGTAGTCGTCGGCCGGAGCGCAGCGGCGATAGAAGCCGTTCGCGTGCGTGCTATTTCCGCACATTCGTCGCCGCAACCTCGTCCAGCACGTCCCGAAACTCAGCCAGATCCTCAAAACTCCGGTACACCGACGCAAAGCGGATGTACCCGATCTTGTCCAGCCGCTTGAGTTCGCGCATCACCAGTTCGCCCACGCGGTCGCTGCCGATTTCCTTTTCGCCGTGGCTGAGGAGTTTTTCTTCGATGCGGGCGATGGCCTCGTCGATGGCTTCGGCGGAAACGGGGCGCTTGCGCAGCGCCAGGCGCATGGAATCCTTGACCTTGTTGCGGTCGTAGTCGACGCGGCTGCCGTTCTTTTTGACGACGGCCGGGAAGAACAGCTCGATGCGTTCGTAGGTGGTGAAGCGGCGGTCGCAGGATTCGCAGCGACGGCGGCGGCGCACGGTGTCGCCTTCTTCCGACATGCGGGTATCAATCACCTGGGTGGCCGCGTGGCCGCAAAAGGGGCATTTCATGCCGGTGGTCTCCTCGGCAACCTCAAAGAACGCACTGCGCTAAAAGAACAACGCCGCGATGGCCCCTCATTCAATTCGGGGCGCATCGCGGCAGGGTACTACGTGGCCGGAAGATCCGGCCATCGGCGGATGCCTTAGGCGTAGACCGGGAACTGCTTGGTCAGCTCAGCCACCTTGGCGCGCACGGCGGCGATGTTCGCTTCGTCGTGTGGGTTGTCCAGCACATCGGCGATCAGGTGGGCGACCTTCACCGCCTCGGCTTCCTTGAAGCCACGCGTGGTCATGGCAGGCGAACCCAGGCGCACGCCCGACGTCACGAACGGCTTTTCCGGGTCATTCGGAATGGCGTTCTTGTTGACCGTGATGTGTGCATCACCCAGTACCTTTTCGGCTTCCTTGCCGGTGATCTTCTTGGCGCGCAGGTCGACCAGCATCACGTGGCTTTCGGTGCGGCCGGAGACGATACGCAGGCCGCGGGCCATCAGCGTTTCGGCCATGGCTGCCGCGTTCTTCACCACCTGTTCCTGGTAAGCCTTGAACTCGGGCGACAGTGCTTCCTTGAACGCCACCGCCTTGCCGGCAATCACGTGCATCAGCGGGCCGCCCTGGATGCCCGGGAAGATCGCTGAGTTGATGGCCTTCTCGTGTTCGGCCTTCATCAGGATCACGCCGCCGCGCGGGCCGCGCAGGCTCTTGTGCGTGGTGGTCGTGACGAAGTCGGCGTGCGGCACCGGGTTCGGGTACACACCGGCAGCGATCAGGCCCGCGTAGTGGGCCATGTCCACCATGAAGTACGCACCAATCGACTTGGCGATCTTGCCGATGCGTTCGAAATCGATGCGCAGCGCAAATGCCGATGCGCCGGCAATGATCAGCTTCGGCTTCTTCTCTTGCGCCAGGGCTTCGAGCGCGTCGTAGTCGATGTCTTCCTGAGCGTTCAGGCCGTAGCTGACCACGTTGAACCACTTGCCGCTCATGTTGAGCGCCATGCCGTGGGTCAGGTGGCCGCCTTCGGCCAGGCTCATCCCCATGATCGTGTCGCCCGGCTTGAGCACGGCGAAGAACACGCCCTGGTTGGCCTGCGAGCCCGAGTTTGGCTGCACGTTGGCAGCTTCGGCCCCAAAGAGCTGCTTCACGCGATCGATGGCGAGCTGTTCCACCACGTCCACGTATTCGCAACCGCCGTAGTAACGCTTGCCGGGGTAGCCCTCGGCGTACTTGTTGGTCAGTTGCGAGCCCTGCGCGGCCATCACGGCCGGGGAGGTGTAGTTCTCAGAGGCAATCAGCTCGATGTGGTCTTCCTGACGCTGATTTTCCTTCTGGATGGCGGCAAAGATTTCGGGATCGATCTGGTCGATCGTATAGCGGCTGCGTTCGAACATGGCGAGTGTCTGGTCTGAAACGAAACGGAAATGGCAGAGATCGGGCGAGGCGTGGGGAAACATGCGCGCGGCTTGAACGACTGCGCTCAGCGTTGGCCGATTGCAGAGGTGTCCGAGTCACCCTGTGCTTCCCATTCGCTGCCCAGGCGAGCGGCAGGCGCCGTTGTGCATGACGCCAGAAACCTTGCGCTTCCTCGTGGTCGCTGCCCACATGTCGAAGCCGCTGAAGCGGCTTCAGGATTCGCCAGTCGCGCAAGGTGGAATGGTTGTTCGCGAGTGTACGACAGCCCCATGGCCGCCGCAAGAAGCGGGCGTGCAGACACGCACATTGCGGTGCAATAAGGTACAAGGCTTCAGGTAAACTCTGATCTTTCGCATTTTCAGGTCCGGAGACACTTTCATGATCGTATTCGTGACCGGCGCAACCGCCGGGTTCGGCGCGGCCATCGCGCGGCGTTTCGTACAAGAAGGCCATCGTGTGATCGCGGCAGGGCGCCGCCAGGACCGTCTTGATGCGCTCAAGGCCGAGTTGGGCGAGGCGGTGCTGCCGTTCGTGCTGGATGTGCTGGACGTCGATGCCGTTGCTGCCTTGCCGGGCACCCTGCCCGAGGGCTGGCGCGAAGTCGACGTGCTCGTCAACAACGCCGGTCTGGCTCTCGGCCTTGAACCTGCCCAGCGCGCTGACCTGACCGATTGGGACCGCATGATCGGCACCAACTGCTCCGGGCTGGTTCATATGACGCGTGCGTTACTTCCGGCCATGGTCGAGCGCAATCGCGGACACATCATCAATATCGGCTCGATTGCGGGGACGTACCCATACCCGGGCGGCAACGTGTACGGCGCCACCAAGGCGTTCGTCCGCCAGTTCTCGTTGAACTTGCGCGCGGACTTGACTGGTACCCGCGTCCGCGTATCGAACGTTGAGCCAGGTCTTTGCTCGGGCACCGAGTTTTCCAACGTCCGTTTCAAGGGGGACGATGCCCGCGTAGAGAAGGTCTACGAAGGCACGGAAGCGCTGACGGCGGACGATATTGCCGAGGCGGTCTACTGGATGGCGGCGCTTCCCGCGCACTTCAATGTCAACGCGATGGAGCTGATGCCCGTTTGCCAGTCATTCTCGGCCACCAGCGTGACGCGAGGCATGGCCTGAATTCGAGCGCAAGCCCTCGGCCAGTCGGTGGATGTCTGGCCGTCACTTGCGTCTTGGTAAAATTACTCGATGGCTTCTTTTGACTGGAACCTGCGCGTGTATTGGGAAGATACCGACGCAGGCGGCGTGGTGTTTTACGCCAACTATTTGAAATTTTTTGAGCGCGCCCGCACCGAGTGGCTGCGCGCGCTTGGGGTCGACCAGCAGGCTCTGGCCGACACGACCGGGGCCATTTTCGTGGTCCGCAGCACCGCCGTGGATTACCGCGCGCCGGCGCGCCTGGATGACCTGCTGCAGATCCGTTCGCGTATGGAACGGGTTGGCCCTGCGTCTGTCCAATTCGCCCAAGAAGGCTGGCGTGGCGACGTTTTGCTCGCATCAGGCACGATTCGTGTTGGATGTGTCGACCGGCTCACTTTCCGGCCGACCCCGATTCCCGCTCCCGTACTCGCAACCATCAAAGCCGCCGCATGAATCCCGTCGAGGTCACACAAGATCTGTCGATCGTCTCGCTGGTGCTGCACGCCAGCCTCCTGGTCCAATTCGTCATGGGCCTGCTGCTGGTGATGTCGCTGTTCTCCTGGACGTACATCTTCCGCAAAGCCTTCGCCCTGCGCGCCGCGCGCAGCCAGACCGAATCGTTCGAGCGCGATTTCTGGGCTGGCGGCGACCTTCAGGCGCTGTATCAGAGCGCCGCCAACAACCGCCACACCACCGGCGCGCTTGAGCGCATCTTTGAAGCCGGCATGCGTGAATATTTGAAAGCGCGTGAGCTGCAGCGCGGCGGCGGCGATCCGAGTGCCATCCTCGATGCTTCCCGCCGTGCCATGCGTGCGGCTTACCAGCGTGAGATGGACTCGCTCGAATCGCACCTGCCATTCCTGGCGTCGGTCGGCTCGGTCAGTCCGTATATCGGCCTGTTCGGCACGGTCTGGGGGATCATGAACGCCTTCCGCGGCCTGTCCAACGTGCAGCAGGCGACGCTGTCGGCGGTGGCGCCCGGTATTGCCGAAGCGCTGGTCGCCACGGCCATCGGTCTGTTTGCGGCCATTCCGGCGGTGATCGCCTACAACCGCTACGCTACCGAAATGGACCGCCTGGCCAACCGGTTCGAGAGCTTCATGGAAGAGTTCTCGAACATCCTCCAGCGCCAGACGCGCTAAGGAGTCGCGCTCATGGCTACCATCCAGCGAACGCGCCGCGCCCGACGGGCCAAGGCTGACATCAACGTTGTTCCGTACATCGACGTGATGCTGGTGCTGCTGGTCATCTTCATGGTGGCGGCACCCGTGGTGAACCCGGGCGTGGTCAATCTGCCCTCGGTGGCCAACGCCACGCCGCAGCAGACCCAGCCGCCCATCGTCGTGACGATCAAGGGCGACGGCACGATCCTTGCTCGCATCAAGACCGGTTCGGGAGCAACCGAGCAGAAGCTCGCCAACAACAACGAGCTGCGCGCATTTGTGAAGCAGCGCACTGACGAAAATCCTGATCAGCCCGTCGTGATTGCCGCCGACAAGTCGGTCCAGTATGACCGCGTGCTGACCGTGATGAGCGTGCTCAAGGGCGATGGCGTGAAGCGCGTCGGCCTGATGGTGAAATCGTCATGAGCACGCTGAAGAATCCGGGCGAGGCAACCTGAACGTCATGGCTACGACGTCGTTGCACCGTTACGAGCCTGTTCGCGAGCGCGGCACGCTGCGCGCATTCGGGCTGGCGGTCCTGACACACGTTCTGCTGATCATCTTTCTGTACTTTGGCGTGCAGTGGCAGAGCAGCACCCCGCGCGGCGAGGAAGCCGAACTGTGGGACGAGGCGGCGGTTCAGCAGGCCGTGCAGCAGGCCGCGCCGGTGCCCGAGGTCAAGCCCGAACCGGTGATCAAGGCACCGCCGGCCAAGGTGGAAGAGGAAGCCGATATCGCGCTGGAGCAGCAGAAGCGTAAGCGCGAGCAGGAAGCTGCTGCCGCCCGTGAGGCCGAACTCGCCCGCCGCGCCGCCGAAGAACGCGCCGAAGCCCAGCGTCAAGCCCGTCTGAAGGAAGAGCAGCAGGTGCGTCAGGCGGAACTCCAACGCAAGGCCTTGGCAGAACATCAGGCCAAGGAAAAGGCCGCTGAGAAGGCTGCCGCGGACGCAGCGCAGGCCCGCAAGAATGCACAGCTGCAAGCCCAGGCCGAAGCGAAGGCCAAGGCGGAAGCCGATGCGAAGCAGAAGGAATTGAAGGCCAAGGTCGCCGCAGAAGCCAAAGCCAAGGCCGACGCCGAGCATAAGGCGAATGAGTCGCGCGCCAATGCACAACGCCAGGCGCAGTTGGACCGTCTGCGTGCGATGGCGGGTGCGGGTGCGACGGGGACGGTGGCGGGCTCCGGCGGCGGTGTCGGCAATGCCCAAGGCACGGGCGGTACGGCGTCGGCAGGATATGCCGAGCGCGTACGGGCCAAGGTCAAGCCGAACATCCTGTTCGATCCTTCGGCCGTCAATGGCAACCCGTCGGCAGTGGTGTCGGTGCAGATGGCGCCGGACGGTTCGATCCTGTCCAAGCGCCTGACGAAATCGAGCGGCAATGGCGCCTATGACGAAGCGGTGATGCGTGCGGTCGAGCGCTCCGACCCGCTGCCACGCGATACCAACGGCAAAGCGCCGTCGAGCGTCATCCTGACGTTCCGGCCGAAGGAATAACGGGTTGGCGCTCCTCAAAGTGGCGCTGGCCAGCGTACTCAGATTCCGGATTTGACAGTAGGGAAGATGAACATGATGCGAACGATGTGGATCCCGATGTTCCGACGCGCTACGCAGGCACTGCTGCTGACCGCAGCGTGCGCCGGCGTGGCCCATGCCCAGCTCAATGTGGAGATCTCGGGCGTCGGCGCCAGCCAGTACCCGATCGCGATCGCCAACTTCCAGGGCGAGGCGCAGGCCCCGCAAAACCTCTCGGCCATCGTCCGGGCAGACCTGGTGCGCAGCGGCCGCTTCTCGAACGTCGATGTTGCGGGCGCCGTGGTACCGGAGAGCCCCGCACCTGACCTGGGTGCCTGGAAAGCCAAGGGCGCCGCAGCATTCGTGGGCGGCACCGTGACCCGTAACGGCGACCGCTACGAAATCCGCTTCCGCCTGTATGACACCGCCAAGGGCGAAAGCCTGGGCGGTCTGTCGCTTACGCGCGGCCCCGGCCAACTGCGCCTGGCCGCACACGAAATTGCCGATTACATCTACCAGAAGCTGATTGGCGAGCGCGGTGTTTTTGCAACGCGCCTGTCGTACGTGTCCAAGGTCGGCCGCCGCTTCCAGCTGCAGATTTCCGACTCGGACGGCGCCAACCCGCAGATCGCATTGACGAGCAACGAGCCGATCATCTCGCCGGCGTGGTCGCCGGATGGCACCAAGGTCGCGTATGTGTCGTTCGAGAGCAAGAAGCCGGTGGTGTATGTGCACGACCTGGTGGCAGGCCGCCGCACGGTCATCTCGAACCAGAAGGGCAGCAACTCTGCGCCGGCCTGGTCGCCGGACGGCCGTCATGTGGCGGTCTCGCTCTCGCGCGATGGCAATACGCAGGTCTACCTGGTCAACGCCGATGGCTCGGGCCTGCGCCGCCTGAGCCGCAGCAGCGCGATCGATACCGAGCCGTCGTTCTCGCCGGATGGCCGCTCCATCTACTTCACCAGCGACCGCGGTGGCGCACCGCAGATCTATCGCATGTCGGTTGACGGCGAAGAGGCGGGCGGTGCGCAACGCGTGACGTTCAAGGGCAACTACAACACGAGCCCGCGCGTGTCGCCAGACGGCAAGCTGTTGGCGTACATTTCGCGCGTGGGCGGTGCCTTCCGCCTGTACACGCAGGATTTGTCGAATGGCGATGTGAACGCGTTGACGGACACCTCTAGCGATGAATCGCCGAGCTTTGCGGCCAACGGCAAGTTCATCCTGTATGCCACGCGCGTTGGCGGCAAATCGGTGTTGGCCGCTGTGTCCACCGATGGCCGCACGCGTCAGGTTCTTTCCCTCCAGGCCGGCGAAGTTCGTGAGCCGGCGTGGGGTCCTTTCATGCAATAACGAAGCTGTTCCAACAGGAGAAATCGGACATGTCGAAGTCCCAAACCATGATCAAACTTGCAGCCATTGCCGCGCTGCTGGCCCTGGGCGCTTGCAGCTCGGGCGTGAAGCTCGATGACACCGCCAAGAACGGGACGGGCGGTGCCGCTGGCACGGGCGCTGACGCCCGCACGGTGACCCGGGTGGACGTGGGCCGCGACGAGCTGACCGACCCGAACAGCCCGCTGGCCAAGCGCAGCATCTACTTCGATTTCGACAGCTACTCGGTCAAGTCGGAGTACCAAGGCCTGCTGGGTCAGCACTCGCGCTACCTGCAATCGCACAACCAGCGCAAGGTCCTGATCCAGGGCAACACCGACGAGCGCGGCACGAGCGAATACAACCTCGCACTGGGCCAGAAGCGTGCCGAGGCCGTGCGTCGCGCCCTGTCGTCGATGGGCGTGCCTGACAGCCAGATGGAAGCCGTGAGCCTGGGTAAGGAAAAGCCGCAAGCGACCGGCCACGACGAAGACTCGTGGGCACAGAACCGCCGCGCCGACATCGTCTACTAATCGGTATGGTTTGAAGTGGAACGCGCCGGCTGCGAGGTTGCGGCCGGCGTTCTTACGTTGGCAATCACATGAATACGATGATGAAACAGCGCGCTTATGGGGCCATGCGTCGGGCCATCCTGATGGCGACGCTCGTCGCGGGTGGCGCCCTCACCGTGGCCGGCCCGGCGGCAGCGGGGGTGTTTGACGACGATGAGGCGCGCCGCGCCATCATCGACATGCGCGACAAGTTCAACAACTTCCAGTCGACGGCGGCCCAGCGCATCGATCAGAACAGCAAGAACCTGATCGACGCGCAAAACCAGATCGAGACACTCAAATCCGAAGTGGCGCGCCTGCGCGGGCAGAACGAAGTCCTGCAGAACAGCGTCGATACGCTGACCAAGCAGCAAAAGGATTACTACGCCGACCTCGATGCGCGCCTGAAGAAGTTCGAGCCGCAGCAAGCGACGGTGGACGGTCGCGAAGGGATGGTCCAGCCGAACGAGAAGCCGGAATACGACGCTGCGCTCAAGGCGTTCCAGGGCGGGGACTTCAAGGGCGCGGGCAACCAGTTCTCGGCGTTCGTGAAGAAGTATCCGCAAAGCCCGTATCTGCCGCTGGCGCAATTCTGGCTGGGCAACGCGCTCTATGCGCAGCGCGACTACAAGGGCTCGAGCTACGTGCTGGAGAACATGGCGCGCAGCAATCCGCAGCATCCGAAGGCGCCCGATGCCCTGCTGCAGGTGGCGACCAACCAGGGCGAGTCTGGCCAAAAGGCGGCCGCACGCAAGACGCTGGAATCGGTGGTCTCGCAGTATCCCGGCACCGAGCAGGCTAAGACGGCGCAAAGCCGTCTGAAGTCGATGCGCTGATCGGCAAGCCGTCCGGCATGTAAACAAACGCCCGCCCGTGGCTGCACCGGCGGGCGTTTTTTCATGGACCGCTGAATAGCGGGCATATGCCCGGTTGGGCGCGGGCAGGGCGGCGGCACGCTAAAATGCGGGCCTTCCCGATTTGCTTTGCAAGGCTTCGCCCATGAAAAAACGCGCCATCGTCCTGCTCTCAGGCGGCCTGGACTCTGCCACCGTGCTTGCCATGGCCAATGCCGACGGCTTTGAGACTTACGCGCTGTCGATGCGCTACGGCCAGCGCCATTCGTCCGAGTTGGAAGCAGCCAAGAAAGTGGCGGCGGCGCTCGGCGCAGTGCGCCATGAAATCGTCGATCTGGACTTGCGCAAGTTCGGGGGCTCCGCGTTGACGGACGATGCGCTCGATGTACCGACCGACGGTGTGCAATCGGGCATCCCGATCACGTATGTGCCGGCACGCAACACGATCATGCTGTCGCTGGCGCTTGGCTGGGCCGAGGCGGTTGGCGCACGTGACCTGTTCTTTGGCGCGAATGCCGTGGACTACTCCGGCTATCCGGATTGCCGTCCCGAATACGTTGCCGCGTACGAAACGCTGGCCAACCTGGCGACGAAGGCCGGCGTGGAAGGCGAGCGCATCCGCGTGAACGCACCCATCATCAACATGACCAAGGCGGAGATCATCCAGGCCGGTGTGCGGCTGGGCGTGGACTACGGCCTGACCGTGTCGTGCTACAAGGCCGACGACGCCGGCCGCGCTTGCGGCGTGTGCGATTCGTGCCGCATCCGCAAGGCCGGCTTTGAAGCCGCGGGCGTGCCCGACCCCACCCGCTACGTCTGAGGCACCATGCCCGATATCGATCTCAACGTGTTGTCCCACACAGTGCTGTGGGGCACGTTTGCGCTGACGTTCGTGTTTGGCGCGATCCTTCAGCGCACGCACTTCTGCACCATGGGCGCGGTGTCCGATGTCGTCAACATCGGCGACTGGAACCGGCTGCGCATGTGGGCGCTGGCCATCGGCGTGGCCATGATCGGCACGGGATGCCTGAGCTGGCTTGGCCTGATCGATACGAGCAAGACGATCTACACGGCGAGCAAGCTGCTGTGGCTGTCGTCGCTGGTGGGCGGGCTGTTGTTCGGCTTCGGCATGGTGCTGGGCTCGGGGTGCGGCAGCAAGACGCTGGTGCGCATCGGCGGCGGCAATCTCAAGTCGGTCGTGGTGTTCGTGTTCCTGGGGCTGGCGGCGTACATGACGCTCAAGGGCGTGTTTGGGGTGGTGCGTGTGGCGACGGTGGACAGCGTAGCCGTTGCGTTGCCGACGTCGCAGGATCTGCCGAGCGTGCTGGGCCACGCGTTCTCCACCGATGCGCGCGCGCTGCGTCTCGTGCTGGCGCTGGGGATCGGCGGGGCGCTGTCGCTGTGGGCGCTGCTGGGGCGCGATTTCCGCACGGGCGACAACCTGCTGGGCGGCATCGGCGTCGGGCTCATCATCGTCGGCATGTGGTACGTATCGGGGCATCTCGGTTACGTGCAGGAAGATCCGAACACGTTGCAGGAAGCGTTTGTGGCGACCAACAGCGGGCGCATGGAAGCGCTGAGCTTCGTGGCTCCGGTGTCGTACACGCTGGAGTGGCTGATGTTCTTCAGTGATACATCCAAGGTACTGACGGTCGGCATTGTGAGCGTGCTTGGCGTGATTGCAGGCTCGGCAGCGGTGGCGCTGGCCACGCGCACGTTCCGCTGGGAGGGCTTTGCCAATGCCGAGGACACGGGCAACCACATCATTGGCGGCATCCTGATGGGCATTGGGGGCGTCACGGCGCTCGGTTGCACGATCGGGCAGGGGCTGTCGGGCGTGTCGACGCTGGCGATCGGTTCGTTCATCGCGCTGGCCGGCATCGTGATCGGTGCGGTGCTGGCGTTCCGCTACCAGATGTGGCGAATGGAGCAGCTCGTTTGATCTGGTGAGCGTTGACAGAATCGCAGATATCTTCCTATAATCGCGGTCTTTGGGGTCTTTAGCTCAGTCGGTAGAGCAGTAGACTTTTAATCTATTGGTCGCGGGTTCGAATCCCGCAGGACCCACCAAAATTCGAAGGGCTGACAGGCAACTGTCGGCCCTTTTTGTTTGCCGTGCTCCGCACGATTGCCGTCTCCTTCCGCTTTTGGTGGCCGGGCTTTTCACATCGACAGCGCGGTGTGCCTTCCCGATAGCGCCATCGCACTGACCGCCGCCGATCAAATGGCCGACGGGTCGCATCGGCTACCGCCGCTAGGGATTTCCTCTATAGCGCTCAGGATCTGCAGCCACCAACATAGCTCCAATTGGAACCGGTTCCATAACGGAAAAAGCGCACACATGGCAGATATCGTGATCGTGGCGAGCGCGTTCGGCGCCGCTCAGGTGCGCGCGCAGGGGCATCACGCCTATGTTCCCCTGGCCGCGTCGGTCGGCGCAGCCGGCTTCGAGGTGCGGCGTGAATTGTTGCCCGCTGGGCTGGATGGCACGGTATCGGCTGACTTACTGACTGCATTGGGCCGCCTGATGGCAGCGCGTGGTCTGTGGGCGGTCTATTCCACGCCGGCCGCGCTGTACACGGACGTCGGCGCTCTGGACACGGTCGCTGTCCGAGGTGCGCTGGTTGAAGCGCAAACCTTGGGTGCGCGCATCGTGAAGTTCCAGCTTGGCGGCTTTGCCGGCGATGCGTCGGCGGAGTTGCTGGCCCGACTCCTGCGAGGCTGGCGCGCACGGGTGCTGGTCGAGAACGGTCAACAGGCGGTGGGCGGCTCCCTGGCGCAGTTCCGCAGTTTGTTCGACGCCTTGGAAAGGGCGGATGCGGCGGACATGCTGGGCATGACGTTCGACGTTGGTAACTGGGAATGGTCGGGCGAAGCGCCGCTGGCGTGCGCGCGGGCCCTGGCCCCGTACGTCGAATACATCCATTGCAAGAGCGTCGCGGGCGAGGGCGCGCGTCGCTTTGCCGTGGCGCCTGCGGGCGACGATGCCCGATTCGCCGCTGTACTGGCCGCGCTGCCCCGCGATGTACCGCGCGGCATCGAATTTCCGTTCGACACGGTCGATCCTGTCGCCGATGCCCATCAACACGTCATGTGGCTCAAGGCCGCCTGACGGGGACGCGACATCGAAGGAGCTTATGCATGTCACATACGTTGGATGTCATCACCTACGGCGAAGCCATGGCGATGTTCGTGGCGACGGCGCCGGGGCCGCTCGCGCAGGCCACGCAGTTCACCAAGCGGATTGCGGGTGCCGATCTGAATGTGGCCATCGGCTTGAGTCGCCTCGGTTTTCGCGTCGGCTATGTGAGCCGGGTGGGGCAGGATTCGTTTGGCGAGTACGTGCTGGAAACGCTGGCGCGCGAACGGATCGATGTCTCATGCGTGGCGGTGGACCCGCAATATCCGACTGGCTTCCAGCTGAAGTCGCGGGCCGACGATGGCAGTGACCCGCGTGTGGAGTACTTCCGCAAGGGCTCGGCCGCCAGCCGGCTCTCGCGCGACGACTATGTCGCCGACTACGTGCTTGGCGCACGCCATCTGCATCTGACGGGCGTGGCCCCCGCAATTTCAGCGTCGTCGTGTGAACTGGCGTTCCACCTTGCGCGAGAGATGCGTGCGGCCGGGGGTTCGATCTCCTTCGATCCGAACCTGCGCCCAACGCTGTGGCCGTCCGCCGCGGAGATGGTAAGCACGCTCAACGCGCTGGCGTCGCTTTCCGATTGGGTGCTGCCCGGCTTGGCCGAGGGGCAGCAACTGACCGGCTATGACACCCCGGCCGATATCGCGCGCTTCTATCTCGATCGAGGTGCGCGAGGTGTGGCCATCAAGCTGGGTGCGGCCGGTGCGTACTACCGGACCGCCGACGGAGCAGAAGGCATCGCCGACGGCGTGCGTGTAGCGCGCGTCGTCGACACAGTGGGCGCGGGCGACGGCTTTGCAGTGGGCGTTGTCAGCGCGCTGCTTGAAGGGCTGTCGCCCGATCTGGCTGTTGCGCGCGGCAACCGTATTGGCGCACTGGCGATCCAGGTGATCGGAGATTCCGAAGGCCTGCCGACGCGCGCCGCGCTCGAGGTGCTTGAACAAACGGCCCGCATGGCATGCGAGCCGGAACCCATTTCCAACGTGTAACGCAGCGCTTCGACTGCCGCCCGTCACGGGCAACGCAAACCATCAAAGGAGACACGACCATGGCAACGCAACTGGCTGCGCGGCGCTGGTGGATGATCATGCCGATCGTCTTTATCACCTACAGCCTGGCCTACCTCGATCGCGCGAACTATGGCTTCGCGGCGGCGGCCGGCATCAATCACGATCTGGGGATCAGCCAGGGGCTGTCGTCGTTGATTGGCGCGCTGTTTTTCCTCGGCTATTTCTTCTTCCAGATTCCCGGCGCGATCTACGCAGAGCGCCGCAGCGTGAAGAAGCTCGTGTTCATCAGCCTCGTGTTGTGGGGCTTGTGCGCGGCGCTCACGGGCGTCGTGAGTGACATTCCAACGTTGATGGCGATCCGGTTTGTGCTGGGTGTGGTCGAGGCGGCCGTCATGCCGGCGATGCTCATCTACATCAGCAACTGGTTTACCAAGCACGAGCGTTCGCGCGCGAATACATTCCTGATTCTGGGCAATCCCGTGACCGTGCTCTGGATGTCGGTGGTATCGGGCTACCTCGTGCGCGAGTTCGGCTGGCGCCATATGTTCATCGCCGAGGGCGTGCCCGCCATCATCTGGGCCGTGTGCTGGTGGTGCCTGGTGCAGGACAAGCCCGCGCAGGCGCCGTGGCTGAGCCCACAGGAAAAGCGCGACCTCGAACAGGCACTGGCTGCGGAGCAGGCGGCCATCAAGCCGATGCGCAACTATGGCGAGGCCTTCCGCTCGCCTGTCGTCATCAAGCTGTGCGCGCAGTACTTCTGCTGGAGCATCGGCGTCTATGGCTTCGTGCTGTGGCTACCGTCCATCGTGAAGAACGGCTCGTCGCTTGGCATGGTCGAGACGGGCTGGCTGTCTGCGCTGCCGTATCTTGCGGCCACCATCGCGATGCTCGCGGCGTCGTGGGCATCCGACAAGGTGGGGTCGCGGCGTGGGTTCGTCTGGCCGTTCCTGCTGGTGGGGGCCGCAGCGTTTGCCGCATCGTTTGCACTCGGCTCAACGCATTTCTGGATGTCGTATGTGCTGCTCGTGATTGCCGGTGCGGCGATGTATGCACCGTATGGTCCGTTCTTCGCGATCGTGCCGGAGTTGCTGCCGAAGAACGTCGCCGGTGGCGCGATGGCGCTGATCAACAGCATGGGCGCTCTCGGTTCGTTTGTCGGCTCGTACTTCGTTGGCTACTTGAACGGTGCCACGGGCTCTCCGCTGGCGTCGTACGCATTCATGAGCGCGGCGCTGTTGGCCGCCGTGGTGCTCACGCTCTGCGTCAAGCCGCAACCGCGTGACGCTTACCCGCTGGCCAACCCTGTCCCTGGGAAATGAACCGATGAAACCGCTTGTCGTTGCCTACAAGCTGCTGCCCGACGATGTCGTGGCCGAGTTGCGCGAGCATGTCGAACTCGTGCAGGTTGACGGCGCCGCGGCGTTGACCGAGTCGCTTGCCAACGCGGAAGGCGCGATCGGCGCGAGCCTGAAGATCACGCCTCAGATGCTCGACAGCGCGCCAAGGCTCAGGGCGTGGTCCACGATTTCGGTCGGCTATGACAATTTCGACGTGCCCGATCTCACGCGTCGCGGCATTGCGCTTGCGCACACCCCGGATGCGTTGACCGAGTCGACCGCCGATACCGTGTTTTCGCTGATCCTCGCCTCGGCGCGTCGCGTGGTGGAGTTGGCCGAGTGGGTCAGGGCCGGCAACTGGCAGCGTAGCATCGGGCCAGAACTTTACGGCACGGATGTCCAGGGCAAGACGATCGGCATCGTCGGGCTGGGTCGGATCGGCGCGGCGTTGGCCCGCCGTGCGGCGCTGGGGTTCCGGATGTCTGTCCTGTACACGAACCGGCATCCGCATCCCGAGGCCGAAGCGCAGTACGGCGCGCGCCGCGTGGCGCTCGACACGTTGCTGGCCGAAGCCGATTTTGTTTGCCTGCAGGTGCCGCTGACGCCGGAAACGCAGCACCTGATCGGCGCGGCAGAACTGGCGAAGATGAAGCGCAGTGCGATTCTCATCAATGCATCGCGTGGGGCCGTCGTCGACGAAGCAGCGCTCATCGATGCGTTGCGTAACGGGACGATACGCGGCGCGGGGCTCGATGTGTTCGAGCACGAACCGCTGCCGGCCAACTCGCCACTGCTGGCGATGAACAACGTGGTTGCACTGCCCCATATCGGCTCCGCGACGCACGAGACGCGACACGCAATGGCCCGCTGCGCGGCTGACAACCTGATCAAGGCGCTGGTCGGTACGTTGCGTGAGAACCTGGTCAATCCACAGGTGCTGGAGCACGCGCGCACCTTGTGAGTCGCGTGCCGGGATTGCGCTATGATCCTCGCACTCCGGCTTCGGCCCCTCGTGCCGACGGCCTGCTCTGAAGCGCAACGTGACTGATTTCCCATCCTCTTCCTCGCGCCCTGCGACCATCACCGACGTGGCCCGCGAAGCGGGAACCGGCAAGACCAGCGTGTCCCGCTATCTGAATGGCGAGACGCAGGTCCTTTCCGAAGATTTGCGACAGCGCATCGAAGCCGCCATCCAGCGGTTGAACTACCGGCCCAACCAGATGGCGCGCGGTCTCAAGCGCGGCCGCAATCGCCTGCTCGGCATGCTGGTGGCCGATCTGACCAATCCTTACTCGATCGAAGTCCTGCAAGGCGTTGAAGCCGCTTGCCACGCGCTGGGCTACATGCCGCTCATCTGCCACGCCGCAAACGAGATCGAGATGGAGCGCCGGTTCGTCCAGTTGCTGACGACGTACCGGGTCGAAGGTTTGATCGTCAACGCGCTCGGCGCGGAAGAGGCCGTGTTGCGTCCGCTGCGGGGCGGCGGCATTCCCGCTGTGCTGGTGGATCGCACGGTAGAAGGGTTCGACGCCGACCTCGTGGGACTTGATAACCGCGACGCCGTCCGGCTGGGCGTGCAACATCTGCTGGATCACGGTTTCGATGCCATCCAGTTCATCGTGCAGCCGTTTGAGCAGGTCAGTTCCCGGCGTGAACGCGAACTTGCCTTTCGAGAGGCGATGGCAGCGCGAGGGCGGCCAGCGGAGCCGACCGTGGTGCTCGACCCGAACGATCCGGCCTCAACTGAGCGTGCGCTGGCCGAGATCGATGCACGCATCGATGCGGTGTATCAGCGAGGCGGAAAACGACTCGCGCTGTTTGTTGCCAACGCGCCGGTCGCGCTCGTCGTTGCGCGACATCTGCGCATGCAGTTTGGCCCAGCCTGGCAGGAGCGGGCGGCGCTGCTGTCGATCGATGATCCAGAATGGGCCGAGTTGATCGGCACTACCACGATCCGGCAACCAACGTATGACATCGGCTACAAGGCGGTCGAATTCGTGCATGAACGCATCGAAGGCGTGAGCGAGGCTGCCCGTGTCGTGTTGCTGCCCGGCACGCTGGTCGAACGTGCTTCGACGGTGCATTCGACGCAGGCCGCGTCATGACGTTGCGCCTGTATCTCGCGGGGCCGGACGTTTTTCGTCCGGAGCCCATTGCGCACGGCGAGGCGCTGAAGGTGTTGTGCGCAGAGTTTGGTTTTGTCGGCCTGTACCCGCTGGATAACACGATCGCTCCCCAGGCAGATGGGCCTGCTACCGCCGCTGAAATCTACCGGCAGAACATCGCGCTGATCGATCTGGCGGATGCCGTGATCGCCAACGTGGCGGATTTTCGCGGGCACGAGCCCGACTCCGGTACGTGCTTCGAAATCGGCTACGCCATCGCCCGCGGCAAGGAGGTGTGGTGCTACAACGTGCCCGCCGTGCCGCTCGTCGGGCAGGTGCCGAACGCCAATGGCAATGATGCCGACGGCTGGGTCGTGGAAGATTTCGGCCTGCCGCGCAACCTCATGATCGCTTGCAGTTGTCACCTCGTCGTGGGCAATGCGCGCGCGTGCCTCGAGCGCATGCGCGTGCACTACGCATAGTCGCGCGCTGGATATGCGTATGCGGATTGCTTCCTTCAAGGCGGTCGGGGCCATCCGTATAGTGCCTGCACCGGATGGCGTCTCCGACGCGAGGCAAGCGCATGAAGCTCGACGATCTGCATCAACTCCCCGACCTTACGCAGCTGCTGGCTGATCTGGCGGCCACCGCTGCGCAACGCGACCAGCAAGGCGGCCATGCCGCGCACGAAAAAGCTGCGATTTCGCGCGCGGGTTTGCTGCCGCTGGTCATCCCTACGCAGTACGGCGGAGCGGGCGTCAGTTGGGAGGATGCCTTTGCCACGGTGCGTGCCATTGCGGCAGTCGACAGCTCGCTTGGGCACTTGCTTGCTTTCCAGTATCTGCAAACTGCGACCGTCTATCTGTACGGCTCCGACGCGCAGCGGGAACGCTTCCTGCGGCCGACCGCAGAACTGGGCTGGTGGTGGGGCAACGCCGTCAATCCGCTCGACCATCGCCTGCGTGCACAGCGTTCGGGCAGCGGCTGGCTGCTCGATGGCGAAAAGGGGTTCTGTTCCGGCGCGCTCGGCTCCGACGTGATGGTCGTATCTGCCCACGACGCGGCCAGTGGCAACCCCGTCGTTGCGGTGGTGCCGACGGCGCGCTACGGCATCACGGTGCGGGATGACTGGCATCCGATCGGGCAGCGCCAGACCGACAGCGCGTCTGTGCAATTCCGGCACGTGCAGGTCAGCGAAGATGAAGTGCTGGTCCGCCCCGAGGCCGTCCTCACGCCATATCAAACGTTGCGTTCCTGTATCGCGCAGAACGTACTGGTCAATCTCTACACCGGCATTGCCGCAGGCGCGCTGGACGAGGCACGCAAGCACACGCTGCAATTGTCGCGGCCATGGATCACCTCGGGTGTGGAGCGCGCGGCGGACGATCCTTACCAAATCCACCGCTTTGGCGAGATGCGCGTGCAATTGCTGGCTGCAGAAGCGCTGGCCGATCGCGCCATCCAACGGTTGGACCGCGCTTGGCGTAAAGGCGCCGCGCTGAGCGCCGACGAGCGGGCCGAGGTCTCGCTTGCCACGGCCGAAGCCAAGGTGTTGGCACATCGTGCCGCATTGTTCGTCGCCCAGGAATTGTTTGAGGCGACAGGCGCACGTTCGACCAAGGCCGCGCTGGCGCTGGACCGCTTCTGGCGCAACGCGCGCACGCATACGCTGCACGACCCGCTCGACTACAAATTGCGCGCCATCGGCCGCTACGCGCTGGAAGGCATCCTGCCCGACGCCACCATCTACGGCTAAGCGCCTATCGATCTGCACATTCCTTCGTTGGCACACGACTGCGGCGGGCGGTGTAATGTGAAATTCGTCTATTGCCGCGCGCTTACATCATGTCCGACGCCGTTGTTACCCCGGATGCTCCTGCCGTCCACACAGCCCGCTTCCACATTCGCCGCTTGCCTGACGCGCCGCTCGGCGCAGAGATCCTCGGCCTGGGCGATGGAGCCGATTTGTCTGACGCCGACATCGCCACGATCCGCCAAGCTTGGCTCGCACATGATGGTCTGCTCGTGTTCCGTGACGTCGAATTCACGCCGCAGGCGCAAGTGGCGTTCAGCCGGCGCTTCGGTCCGCAGCAGGTGCACGTGTTGAACCAGTTCCATCTGAGCGGACATTCGGAAATCCTCGTCGTCTCCAACGTGGTCGAAAACGGTAAGCCAATCGGGCTGGGCGATGCGGGGCGCGACTGGCATTCCGATCTCTCATACAAGCCGTTGCCGAGCCTCGGCTCGATGCTGCTCACGCGCGAGTTGCCGGAAGAGGGCGGCGATACGTTGTTCGCCAACATGGTGCGCGCATACGAAACGCTGCCGGCCAATCTCAAGCGCGTCATCGAAGGCCGCCGCGCGGTGCATTCGTATGTGTACCGCTATGAGCGATTGCGCGCGCTGTCGACCTGGCGTCCGCCGCTCACGCAAGCGCAGCGCGACGCCGTTCCGCCGGTCGATCACCCCGTTGTGCGCACGCATCCGGAAACCGGCAAGCGTGCGCTCTTCGTCAACGAGGGCTTCAGCTCGCACATCATCGGCTTGCCGGAAGACGAGAGCACCAGCGTGCTGGAGCAGCTCTTCGCCCACAGCATCCGCGCCGACAACGTCTACACGCACCGCTGGCGCCCCGGCGACATGCTGTTCTGGGACAACCGCTCCACCATCCACTTTGCGCCCGGCTGCCCAGACAAGTATCGGCGCACGCTGCATCGCACGACCATCGAAGGGGACGTGCCGGTTTAGGCGCTGTTCGTCTACAGCCCGGACTCGGCCAGACGGGCATCAATACTTGGCAGTGTCAACGTCTGCGCAAACAGGCGCGTGAGCGATTGGCTCGCATATTGGGGCAGCTCTTCGGCCGCGGTCCAGCGGTATGCGTCCATCTCGGGGATGAGCCGGCCGGTGCGGTAGCTGTGGAACATCGACGTGCACGTCAGCGTGTCAAGCGCAACTTCCGCCCGGCGCAGGCGCGTTGCGAATAGGTGCAGCTCCTTGTCACGGCGATAGGGAAAACGGCCGAGTTCGATCAGTGCGTGGCCGTCGAGCACAAGACCGGTTTCCTCGCGCGTCTCGCGCAGGGCGGTGTCGCGGTGGTTCTCGCCCGGGTCGGGCGCGCCTTTGGGGATGTCCCAGTGGCGCGTTTCAGTGGCGTGGGCGAGGAGCACCTCGCCATCTTCGTTGAGCAGCACGAGGCCGCAGGATAGGGCGATCGGCATGCTATTTCGTTCCGCCGCGTTGTGTGATGCGTGCAGTCAGCAACTGGTGCTCACGGCTGAACAGCCGGCGATAGGCCAGCAGCACGGCCGCAACCGTCCCCAGCCCAGAAGCTGCCGCCAGCAGGAACATGATGACGATCTGGTAGCGCACGGCCTCCAGTGGAGACTGCCCGGCCAGCACCTGGCCCGTCATCATGCCGGGCAGGCTCACCACGCCCACCACGGTCATCTGGTTGATGATCGGTGTCATGCCGGCGCGCACGGCCGTTCGTGCTGCATTGCGCGCCGCTTCCCAGCGCGTGCCGCCGAGCGCAAGAATCGTCTCCACTTGGTCGCGCGTGGCAGTCAGCTCGCCGGTCATGCGCTCGAGCGCCAGGCCTACGCCGGTGAGCGTGTTGCCAAGAATCATCCCCATGATCGGGATGGCGTATTGCGGCTGATACCACGGATGCGCATGCAGTACGACCACCAGCCCGATCGCTCCGATCAGCCATGTGCTGCCGAAGACCGACAACGTGCCGTCCAACCGCAGTCCGGCATAGCCGCGTGCGCCTCGACTGCCAGTCGCGTGCCCTGCAATGAGCGTCATGACGGTCACGATGCCCAGCACCACCGCCCATTGCGCGTGGGCGAATACCCATTCGAGCACGAAGCCCACCGCCAGCAATTGCACCACGGTGCGCACGGCCGCCCACGCCAGGCGTCGCTCGAGCCCAAGCCCCAGGCCGATGGACAGCGCACCGTTCACGAGGATCAGCGCAGCCGCAATGCCGACCTGCCAGGCGGAAAGGGAGAGGTCCTGGCCGTTCATTGCTCGGGCCCCGTGTCGAGTTGCCCGGCAACCATCTTCCAATGCTGCTGGCCGATGCGCTCTGCTTGCGCCGAATCGTGTGTCACCCACATCCACGCATGCCGCTCGGGTGCCTGCGCAAACCAATGCTGCAACAGCGCCTCGACCGCACGCGCAGAGGCGGGGTCAAGGGCCGCCGTAGGCTCGTCGAGCAGCAGGACGGTCGGCCGTGTCTGTAGTGTGCGAACCAGCGCCGCGATCTGTGCTTCACCGCCGGAAAGATCGGCGGCGTTCTTGTCGAGAAAGCTGGCGTCGCGCTCGGCACCCACAAGCAAGGCGATAGCGGCGTCCCGATCGAAGCCGGTGCTTTGGCGCCGCACGTGCAGCTGATAGGGCAGGCGCAGGTTGTCTTCCACCGTACCGGGCAGCAGCGCTGGGCGCTGGCGCACGTACGCCACGTGACAGCGATAGGCCGGAACCGCGCGCGGGCCGATCGCTTGGCCATGCCATGTCACTTGCCCATCATCGAGCGGATCGAGCAGCGCCAGCGCGCGCAGCAGCACGCTCTTGCCCGCGCCGGATGGCCCGGTCAGCGCAATGCGGTCGCCTGCCTGCACAGCAAGCGTGGCAGATTGCAGCAGCGTGACACCGGTGCGTGCATCGCGGCGTTGGAGGTGGGTGGCGGCCAGCATGGTGGGGCGAGTGTGTTGCGTACGGTATGGCATCAATGCGTTGCATTTATGCATTATGCATATGAGCGGGGGGAGTGGTCCTCCACCGTAATCGTCAGTACGCCTGCGCAGGCGCAGTGCCGTCGCCTCGTGGTTACGCCATCCACGCGTCATGCGGAATGGTCCCTAGCCCAAACGGAGCAGTGCCAATGCCTTGGCCAGTGGCCGATGTCGGACGAATCCGACATGCCATTCAGCGACGGGCGGGTCGCCATTTGCGCATCCCGGGCATAGCATCGAAGCGTCACTAGAAGAAGCGATGGAGGGCGCCATGGAGACCGACAAAGTGCAAGTTGCCCACCCATGGTGGCAGCCGGGAGTCTTTGCATCTGCGCTGGCGATTTTTTTGTGGATCTGCGCGGAGCTGCCTCCCGATATGCTTGGCACCATCTTCCATGCGGGTACGTCGCCCGATTCTCTTCGGCATGTTGGTGACACCCTGTTCGTGATTGGCTGGACCGCCGGCGGCGCGCTAATGTGGAGTGGCCGACGGCGTGTCGCGCATGACGCTGACGTGACAGCGCAGCCGGCTGAGGCGGAAGTGGGCGCCACTGGTCAACCGCACGGGCTTGCTGGTTTGCGCCAGAGCATGGCCCGGCGGTGGGAGCGCGTGCGTCATCCGATTCCGCTGCACTGATATTGCGCTGCCGCAAATGAGAAAGGCCGGATTGCCCGGCCTTTTCTTGCGGGCGCAGCCTTCAGGAGGTGCTGCCTGGGATGATCTCCTCCGCATCGGCGTTGGGCGCCGACGTTGGCGCGCCGGCGTGCTCGCCTTGTGCCTCCTGCCATTTCTTGTAGCCCCACCAGGCCGCTCCGGCCACGATCCCCACCTTGCCGAGCTTGCGCGTGATCCGGCCGATGACGGTGCGGCGCAATCCTGCATACGCGAGCGACAGTACAGTGCCCACCAGCGGATACTCACGCGCAATGCCCAGCGTCCGCATCAGGCTGTTCGGCCGGGCCAGCGGGCGGAACAGGCTTGGCAGCAACGCTCCGAGGCCGCCCAGGCTGAAGGTACGGCTACTGGCGCGATGGACATCGTTGCGGG
Organism: Ralstonia sp. 110700041-2; assembly: GCF_056280165.1. Lineage (NCBI taxonomy): Bacteria > Pseudomonadati > Pseudomonadota > Betaproteobacteria > Burkholderiales > Burkholderiaceae > Ralstonia > Ralstonia sp. 110700041-2. The sequence goes on from NZ_JBSFAI010000011.1 coordinate 135,932, forward strand.
CTTGAGCGTAGTCGTAGCGCTCCAGCGCGGCGCGCGTGAGCAGCAATTCCTTGCGCACGCTCAAGGGCAGGCGTGTTTCGGCGCCGCGGCGTGACGGCCGCACATGGTGCCGCGCGCTCGATGCGGGTTCGTTCACGGATGTGCCCGGTGACGGCGCGTGTTCGGTCGGATCAGTCATCGGCGCAGGATCTCCCGGTCTTTGTCTAGTTCGGCCAGCGTGGCCTCGAACAGCGGCGGTGCGTCGCGCAGCAGCGAACGCACCTTCCACAGGCACGCTGCAGCGCCCAGCGCATACAGCGCCGCCATCACGGCCAGGGACTGCCAGCGATACGTATCCCAGCACAGGATGACCACCAGCGCCGTCAGCGTCATGATGGACAGGGCGATCAGGCTCACGGCCAACATGCCCAGGAAGGCGGTGCCGAGCAGCCGTTCTTTTTCTTCAGCCAGTTCGACGCTCGCCAGCTCGAGCCGCGTCTGCAGCATCGAGACGACCGTGCCGGCCAGTTTCTTCAAGGAAGCGAACAGCTTGGGGCTGGTGTCGTCGGTCATGAGGAGTGGAAAGGGTGCGAGGCGGATGGCGCCAGTGCCAACACAGCACGCGCCATGCCCGGAATGGAACCGCAAAAATGCAACTGGCCGATGGCGCGATCCACAGGGCGCGCGCCATCGGCCAGGAAGGGTGCCGCGGGTTACTTGCGGTTAAGCAGCAGGCCGATCAGCAGGCCCACGCCGGCCGCCACGCCCACGGCTTGCCATGGGTGGTCGTGGACGTAGTCGTCGGTGGCGCGTGCGGCAGCCTTGCTCTTGTGGACGACCGCGTCTTGCAGGTCCTGCGCCTTTTCCTTGGCTTGGCGGAGCATGCCCATGCCGCGCTCGCGCAACTCGGCGGCCTTTTCGCCGCTGGTGGACGCAGCTTGTTTGAGCAGGGTTTCAGCGTCGGACAGTACAGTCTTCACGTCGGTCATCAGTTTCTCCTTATTGACGGAATCGGCCAGGTTGGGGGAAGTGTTCGTCATGGTCGGGTCCTCGGTGACGGGGGGTAGTTCAATCGTCAATATGTCGACGCGCTTATTCGCTAGCATATGTGTGGGCGCCGCGAAACTTCAAGCGCTCGCGTTGCGCGCACTGCGATGGATCAAGGCTTCGGTCATTGTCCGGCAATGTGCGTACGCCTTCCACCCTGTTGTCAGCAAATGCCGCGCCTAATGACGAAAAGTGATGTTGTTGTGAATTTATAGTCGTTTTGGTTGGATGGCAATCTGGCTATAGTGGTTCCCAATCTGTGTATGGAGGACACGATGTCTCTACGTTTGGGCGATATCGCCCCTGATTTCGAGCAGGATTCCAGTGAAGGCCGCATCAAGTTTCATGAGTGGCTGGGCAATAGCTGGGGCGTGCTTTTTTCGCACCCGGCCGATTACACGCCGGTCTGCACCACCGAACTGGGCCTGACCGCCAAGCTGAAGGACGAATTTGCCAAGCGCAATGTCAAGGCGATTGCGCTGTCGGTCGACTCGGTTGAGTCGCACAAGGGCTGGATCAACGATATCAACGAGACGCAGAACACCAGCGTCAATTTCCCGATCATTGCCGACCCCGATCGCAAGGTCTCGCAGCTGTACGACATGATTCATCCGAATGCGAGCGAGACGTTCACCGTGCGTTCGTTGTTCGTGATCGATCCGAACAAGAAGATTCGCCTGACGATTACGTATCCGGCATCGACGGGGCGTAATTTCAATGAAGTCCTGCGCGTGATCGACTCGCTGCAGTTGACCGAGTACCACAGCGTGGCCACGCCGGGTAACTGGCAGGACGGCGATGACGTGGTCATCGTGCCCTCGCTGAAGGATGAGGAAGTCATCAAGCAGAAATTTCCGAAGGGCTACAAGGCGTTGCGTCCGTATCTGCGCCTGACGCCGCAGCCCAATAAGTAACCGTCTCCTTGGTAGTGTGATTGCCGCCCGGCCTTGTGCCGGGCGTTTTTTGCGTTGGAGCCGGTTCAGGATCCTAGGCAAAACAAAACCGGCCAGCCCTTTCGGGTCTGGCCGGTTTGTCTTTTGTGAAGACGGTTCCGTGCGATCAGATTGCCCAGCCGCCTACGTAGAACGCTACCAGCGCAGCCGCGATTGCCACGGTGCCGATGTTCAGCTTGCGCCATTCGCCGGCCACCAGGCGGCCGATCACCAATGTGCTGAAGCCCAGCATGATGCCGGTGACGATGTTGCAGGTCAGCACGATGAACACGGCGCAGACGAGGCCCGACAGTGCGTCGACCATGTCGTCCATGTGCAGCTTGCTCACGCTGGAAAGCATCAGCAAGCCGACATACATCAGCGCCGGGGCCGTTGCGTACGACGGCACCAGGCCGGCCAGCGGCGAAAAGAACATCACCGCCAGGAACATCACGCCGACCACCACAGCCGTCAGGCCAGTCTTGCCGCCCGCTGCTACGCCGACCGTCGACTCGATGTAAGCCGCCGCCGGCGCACCGCCGAAGAACGCCGAGAAGATCGAGCTGATCGAATCGGCCGTGAGGGCGCGGCCACCGTTGATGATATGGCCCTTGTCGTTGAGCAGTCCGGCCTGGCCGGCAACCGCGCGGATCGTGCCGGTGGCATCGAACACGGCGGTCATCACCAGTGCCAGCACGCTGGGCAGCACGGCGGCCGTAAGTGCGCCGCGAATATCCATTGTGCCGATCAGCGAGGCATGCCCTGCAGCGGCGAGCGAGGGCACGGCGAACACGCCGGTGAACTTCACGGCCGGGTCAAAGATCAGTCCCAGGACCGAGATGGCAATGATCACGATCAGGATGCCGCCCGGCACGCGACGACGCTCCATGCCGAAGATGGCGGCCAGCCCCAGCACCGACATCATCACCGGGAAGGCAGTGACGTGGCCCAGTGCAACGGGCAGGCCCGCACCGGCGTTCTTGACGACCAGCCCCACGTCGTTGGACGCGATGAGCAGCAGGAACAGCCCGATGCCGATGCCCGTGCCGTGCGCCACGCCCGAAGGCAGATTGCGCAGGATCCAGGACCGCACGCCCGTGGCCGAGATGGCGGTGAAGACCACACCCATCAGGAACACGGCGCCGAGTGCGATCTCTGGCGTGAGCTTTTGCCCGAGCACCAGGCCAAAGGCCATGAACGCGGTCAGCGAAATCGCGCAGCCGATGGCGATCGGCAGCTTGGCCCACAAGCCCATGAGCAGCGAGCCGAAGGCGGTGGTCAGACACACCGCGACGAACACAGCGCTGGTATCAAAGCCGGCCTTGCCCAGCATGCCCGGCACGACAAACACGGCGTAGACCATTGCCATGAAGGTGGTGATGCCAGCCACGACCTCGCGCTTTTGCGTGCTGCCGCGTGCAGAAATCTGGAAATAGCGATCAATGGCACGCGCGTCGGCGATGCCAGCGGCGCCAAGTTCCGTCGACGACGGAATGGACTGTTCAGCCATGGTGGGTTTGTCTCCTGGCAGGACTCCGCGCCGGCCGATCTGGGTCGTCCGCGTAAGGTGCCCTGTTCTGGTTTTGATATCGGTACGGGTGCCTGCGTACGCGCGCCGGCATTCTCCAGACCGTTGTCTCGCGATTGGTTTTGTCGCGTGGCGCTGCAATCTGCGTGTGGATCGCGCGCTCGTTCTATCGGTGTGAGGGGCGTGCGGCCCAACAATCCGCCGACACTTGGACCGAAGCATAGACGCGCGCTACCGCCGATTCATGCGGCGTGGCGTATCCCGGTCATTTGCAAATTGGTATATCGCGAGGGAAGGAGAACAACGGTGCCCAGGACGGGCGAGAGAAGCGGCAAGGCGTGTGGCGAGTTGTGCACGAGTGTGCTGCAACTCGCCGAAAAAGCAAAGCGCAATCAGAAGAAAGCCTGAATGCCGGTCTGTGCGCGGCCGAGGATCAGCGCGTGGATATCGTGCGTGCCTTCGTACGTGTTCACCACTTCCAGGTTCACCACGTGGCGGATCACGCCAAACTCATCCGAGATGCCGTTGCCGCCCAGCATGTCGCGTGCCACACGGGCGATGTCGAGCGACTTGCCGCATGAGTTGCGCTTCATGATCGAGGTGATTTCGACCGCGGCCGTGCCTTCGTCCTTCATGCGGCCCAGGCGCAGGCAACCTTGCAGGCCAAGCGTGATTTCGGTCTGCATGTCGGCCAGTTTTTTCTGCACGAGTTGGTTGGCGGCGAGTGGGCGGCCGAACTGCTTGCGATCCAGTACGTACTGGCGTGCGATGTGCCAGCAGGCTTCTGCTGCGCCCAGTGCGCCCCACGCGATGCCGTAGCGTGCCGAGTTCAGGCACGTGAACGGACCCTTCAGGCCGCGCACGCCCGGCATCAAGTTCTCTCCCGGCACGAACACTTCGTCCAGCACGATTTCACCGGTGATCGACGTACGCAGGCCAACCTTGCCGTGGATGGCAGGCGCCGTCAGACCCTTCCATCCTTTCTCCAGGATGAAGCCGCGGATTTCGTCCTCGCCGTTGTCGTTCGGCAGCTTGGCCCACACGACAAACACATCGGCGATGGGCGAGTTGGTGATCCACATCTTGGCGCCCGACAGCGAGTAGCCGCCGTCGACCTTCCTGGCGCGCGTGATCATCGAGGCCGGGTCGGAACCGTGGTTCGGCTCAGTCAGGCCAAAGCAGCCGATCCACTCGCCGGTCGCCAGCTTCGGCAGGTATTTCTGCTTTTGCGCCTCGCTGCCGAATTCGTAGATCGGCACCATCACGAGCGACGACTGCACGCTCATCATCGAGCGGTAGCCTGAATCCACCCGTTCGACTTCACGTGCGATCAGGCCGTAGCTGACGTAGTTCAGGCCCGGGCCGCCGTACTGCTCGGGAATCGTCGGGCCCAGCAGGCCCAGCTCGCCCATCTCACGAAAGATCGACGCGTCGGTCTTTTCGTGCCGGAACGACTCCAGCACGCGCGGCATCAGCTTGTCCTGGCAGTACGACGCGGCGGCGTCGCGCACCATGCGTTCGTCGTCGGTCAGTTGTTGGTCGAGCAGCAGGGGGTCGGCCCAATTGAAGGCGTTGCGAGCGGTCACGGCGGTCGTCTCCGAGTCGTTGTTGTTCCGATATACGGAACACAGTTTCGAAATTTAGGGCTATCATAGCGCAACCGCCGACGATTTCCAGGGCTTTTTTTGCCATGAGTACGACCCGTCTCCCCGATCCCGAATTCGACACCGCGCCCGCCGAGTCGAGCGACCCGAATTTCGTCACGGCGCTCGCGCGCGGGCTGGAACTGCTGCGCGCATTCCGCCCTGGCGATACGTTGCTCGGCAACCAGGAATTCGTCCGGCGCACGGGCTTTCCCAAGGCCACAGTCAGTCGATTGGCCGGCACGCTGGTGTCGCTCGGTTACCTGCGCTACGACGATGCGCTCGGCAAATACGGGCTCGACGCCGGTGTGCTCGCACTCGGGTTTGCCTACCTGGCCTCGAGCGACGTGATCCAGCTCGCGCGGCCGCACATGAGCGCATTTGCGCAGCGCTATGGGGTATCGATCTCGCTGGGCAAGCGCGATCGGCTGGACATGGTGTATCTGGAGACGATCCGCCACGACAGCCCGTCGATGAGCGGGTCGTCCGGGCTGGGCGTGGGCTCGCGGCTGTCGCTGCTGTCGAGTTCGATGGGTCGGGCGTATCTGGCTTCGTTGCCGGCAGCGCGGCGTGAGCGCCTGTACGAAGCATTGCGCACGCAGCAGCCCGCGCAATGGGCGGCAGAAGGTGCCGCCGCAGACGATGCAGTGAAAGCCGGCGTACGCAATGGTTACGCCGTATCGCTGCGCGACTGGCATCCCGCCATCCACGCATGCGCAGTCGCGTTCTTCGCGCCAAGCCAGCGCGAGCCGTATGTCGTGAGTTGCAGCGCGCCACACACGTCCGCCGATGCAGAGCGCATCCGCGACGAACTGGCCCCCGCGCTGCGAGAGTTCGCGGCAAGGCTCGGCCAAGTCGCCGAGCCCGCCTGAGTCGGGTCGATCAAAGATCAGTCCGCAACTTCCAAAGCTCCGGAAACAACACCACATCCAGCATCTTCCGCAGGTAACCGACGCCCTCGGTGCCGCCCGTGCCACGCTTGAAGCCAATCACGCGCTCGACCGTGGTCACATGCCGGAAGCGCCATTGCCGGAACGCATCTTCCAGATCGACGAACTTCTCAGCCAGCTCGTACAGCTCCCAGTGGTGCGTCGGGTCTCGATAGACCTCCAGCCACGCCGCTTCCACCGAGGCGTTGTAAGTCACGGGACGCGACCAGTCACGCTCGATGCAATCTGCGTCGAATGCAAAGCCGTGACGCGCCATGTAACGCACCGCCTCGTCGTACAGCGACGGCGTTTCCAACGCAGCCTTGACCTGTTCGTAATGCTCGGTGCGATGCGCGTGCGGCTTGAGCATCGCCGCGTTCTTGTTGCCGAGGATGAACTCGATCTCGCGGTACTGATACGACTGAAAGCCTGACGATTGCCCGAGGTGCGGACGCATGGCCGAGTACTCCGGCGGCGTCATCGTGGCGAGCACGTTCCACGCCTGCACCAGCTGATCCATGATGCGCGACACGCGCGCCAGCATCTTGAACGCAGGCGGCAGGTTGTCATTGCGCACGCAATCCCGCGCGGCGCGCAACTCGTGCAGCATCAGCTTCATCCACAGCTCGGTGGTCTGATGCTGAACGATGAAGAGCATCTCGTTATGATCCGGCGAGCGCGGGTGCTGCGCGTTCAGAATCTGGTCGAGCGCGAGGTAGTCGCCATAGCTCATCGACTTTGAGAAATCGAGCTGTGCGTCGTGCCAGCCCTCGCCCTGGGCGGCATGCATGGGGCAGCCCGATGCTGCGGGTTGATTCGGGTTCGACATCTCAGGTCACCAGCGTACGTTCGTTGAATTGGGCCGATTGCCATGCGCCGGTTTCCAGCACATCGCGCAGAATTTCTACGGCGTCCCACACATCGGCAAAGCTCGTGTAAAGCGGCGTGAAACCGAAGCGCATGATGCGCGGCTCGCGGTAGTCGCCGATCACGCCGCGCGCAATCAGCGCCTGCACCACGGCATAGCCGTTGGGGTGTTCGTAGCTGACGTGGCTGCCGCGTACGGCGTGCTCGCGCGGCGTGACGAGCGTGAGCGGAAAGCCAGCGCAGCGGGTTTCCACCAGCGTGATGAAGAGGTCGGTGAGCGCCAGCGACTTGGCGCGCAGGGCGGCCATCGACGTCTGCGCGAAGATGTCGAGCCCGCATTCCACCATCGCCATCGACGTGATCGGCTGCGTGCCGCACAGGAAGCGGCCGATGCCGGCATCGGCGTCGTAGCGCGACTCCATCGCGAACGGCCGCGCGTGCCCCCACCAGCCCGATAGCGGCTGCCAGAAGCGCTCGCGCAACGCCGGTGCCACCCACACGAAGGCTGGCGAGCCGGGGCCGCCGTTGAGGTATTTGTAGGTACAGCCGATGGCGTAATCCGCGCCGCCTGCGTGCAGGTCAACGGGCACAGCGCCCGCCGAATGCGCCAGATCCCAGATGGCCAGCGCGCCGTGCTTGTGCGCCAGCGCCGAGACGGCCGCCATGTCGTACATGTGGCCGCTCTTGTAGTTCACATGCGTCAGCATGGTGACGGCGACGTCGTCGCCCAGCGCGCCTTCCAGTTCTTCCGGCGAGTCGATCAGGCGCAGTTTGTAGCCGTCGCGCAGCAGGTCGGCCAGTCCTTCAGCGATGTACAGGTCGGTCGGAAAATTGTGCGTTTCCGACACGATGATCTTGCGGGCGGGCGCGTCTTCGCGCTGCACGCGAATCGCGGCGGCCAGCACCTTGAACAGGTTGATCGATGTGGTGTCGGTGACGACGACTTCATCTTCACGCGCACCAATCAGCGGCGCCAGCTTGTTGCCCAGGCGGCGCGGCAGTTCAAACCAGCCGGCCTGGTTCCAGCTGCGGATCAGGCCATCGCCCCATTCGTTGGCGACGACTTCCTGCGCGCGGGCGAGCGCGGCTTTCGGGCGGGCGCCCAGCGAGTTGCCGTCGAGGTAAATCACGCCGTCGGGCAGCGCAAAGGCGTCGCGCAGCGTGGCGATCGGATCGGCCGCGTCGCGTTCGAGGCAGGAGTTGCGGGTGATGGTCATGTGATTACGGGAGCGAAAAAGCGGTTTGTGTTCTGTCGTTGTATCGATCAGGGCAGGCTGCGCAGCACGGCGCGAACCGGGCTGGCATCGAGGGTGGCGAACTTGAGTGGCAGGGCGATCAGTTCGTAGTCACCGGCGGGCACGTCGTCGAGCAGCAGCCCTTCGAGGATCGCGAGGCCGTGTTTGCCGACGGCGTGGTGCGCGTCCATGGTCTTGGAGGTCTGCGGATCGAGCGAGGCGGTGTCGACGCCGATGAGCTTGACACCGTGCGTGGCCAGCAGCGCGATGGTCTCGGGCGCAACGGCGGCAAAGTCTTTGTCCCACGCGGTCTGCGGCATATGCGCGTACGTGCGCAGCAGCACGCGCGGCGGTGCGTTGGTCAATGCGTCGCGCACGTGTTCCGGCTCGACGCGCGCTACACCTACGCAGTGGATAACGCGGCACAGGCCCAGGTAGGCGTCCAGCGGCACCTGGCCGATGGCAGCGCCGTCCGCGCGGTAGTGGAGCGGCGCATCGGCATGGGCACCCGTGTGCGGCGAGAGCGTAATGCGTCCGACATTGACCGGGCAGTCACCTTCGAGCTTCCACGCAATTTCCTGCGAAAACGGCGTGTCGCCGGGCCACGTGGGCGTGGTGGGCGAAAGGGCGGGGGTGATGTCCCACAAAGTGCGTTCCAAGGCGGCTCCAGGGCAAGAAAATCGGTGAATCCGTGTCGAAATGATAGGGAAATCCGCGCGCAATGGGTTTGCATAATCGTGCGTGTGAGTTCGATGGATTCGCATAAAATGCAACGTACACAGGAAATCACGCAAAGAACAACGACGGATGCAACTCGATACCACCGATCTGCGCATTCTCCAGGTCTTGCAGGAAGACGGCCGCATCAGCAACCAGGACCTGGCCGAACGCGTCGCGCTGTCGCCGTCGGCCTGCCTGCGGCGTGTGCGGATGCTGGAAGAGGGCGGCGCCATCACGGGTTACCGGGCGCAATTGGGCCGGGCGGCACTCGGGCTGGAACTGGAAGCCATCGTGCAGGTGTCGATGCGCCAGGACGTGACGGGCTGGCACGAGACCTTCATGGCTGCCGTGCAGAGTTGGCCCGAGATCGTGGCCGCCTACATCATCACCGGGGATTGCAACTACATCCTGCGCGTGCAGGCGCCCAACCTGCAGCACTACTCCGAGTTCATCATCGAGCGGCTGTACAAGACGCCCGGCGTGATGGACATCCGCTCGAATATCGTCCTGCGCACCATCAAGGACCGCGACGGCGGTCTGGCGCTGTTGATGGAAGCGCGGGGCGTGCGCCCGCTCGAGGGCAAGGCGACGGGCAAGGGCGGGAGAGCAAAGTAGCAAGTGGCGCCGGACTTTCTGACGAGAATCAATCCCCTACTGAAAGCATGCGCGGATAGTGGCCCCTGTGTTGTCGACCGGAGCGGGCCATGGCCAAGAAGTTTCCGCTGCATCCTGTGCACCCCGAGCGCATCTGCTGGGGCTGCGACAAGTATTGCTCCACCGACGCCCTGGGCTGCGGCAACGGCTCGGGCCGCACGCAGCACCCCGCCGAGCTGCTCGGCGACGACTGGTATGAATTCGGGGATTGGGGCATCGACGCGGACGCGCCGCAGAAACCAGGCACGCCCGCGTGAATGGCTGGCAGGTCAGTCGCCGATGCGCGTGAGCGACGAGAACGCGCCTCGATGGAACACCAGTGGTGCGCCATTCGCGTCGATCACGCCGCAGCGCTCGACTTCACCGACGAAGATGACGTGGTCACCCTCGTCATATCGGCTGCGGTTATGGCACTCGAACCAGGCCAGGGATTGTCCGAGGATCGGCAGGCCGGTGGGGCTCAGGCGGTAGTCGATGTTGGCAAAGCGGTCGCCCTTGAGCGTGGCGAAGCGCTTGCACAGGGCCAGTTGATCGGCTGCGAGAACATTGATGACGTAGTGCGAGCCGGCGTGGAACAGCGGAAATGAATTCGCCTGCACGCCCAGACTCCACAGCACCAGCGGCGGGTCCAGCGACACCGAATTGAACGAGCTGGCCGTCACCCCGACGAACGCCGGCGTACCTGGCCGGCCTTCCGAGCGCGTGGTGACCACCGTCACGCCAGTGGCAAACTGGGACAGGGCATGCCGGAAATGCGCGGCATCGAAATCGGGCGGGGTGGCGCGGCCATGTGGGCGTCGATGCGCCGACGCCTCGCGCGCGGAAGATTCCCTGTCGCGCGCATCCATGGGAATGGCTCCGTTTTGGTCCATGAAAACTACCGAAAGTAATGCTCAATTGTAACGGACGCCCGATAGGCCGCGCCCGGGTAGGGCTTTGCGTGATTCTGCGGCCACATGGTGGTGCCTGTGTCAGGATTGAAGCCTTCGGCCGACCAATGGCAGCCCAATCAATTGCAGGAGAATCCGAATGACTGAACAACGCGCCCTTGAAACCGCCGTCCTGGGCGGAGGCTGCTTCTGGTGCCTTGAAGCGGTGTTCCAGCAGGTGCAAGGGGTGCAGAGCGTGGTGTCCGGCTATGCCGGCGGCCATGTCGATCGCCCGAGTTACCGTGCCGTTTGCAATGGCAACACTGGTCATGCCGAAGTGGTGGCCGTGAAGTTCGACCCGGCTGTGATCCCATATCGCGAGATTCTCGACATCTTCTTCGCCATTCACGACCCGACCACGGTTGATCGCCAGGGCAACGACGTTGGCCCGCAATACCGCTCGGCCATCTTTGCGCAGACGCCCGAGCAGTTGGCGACAGCACGTACAGCCGTTGCCGAGCTGGGCGCCAGCGATATCTTTGAAGCGCCCATCGTGACCGAACTGGTGGATGCCGCTGACGGCAAGGTCACCTTCTGGCGCGCCGAGGACGAGCACCAGAACTACTTCCGCGACCACCCGGCCCAGGGCTACTGCGCGTTCGTCATCTCGCCCAAGGTGGCGAAATTCCGCAAGCAGTTCGCACACCGTTTGCAGGGCTAGAAGAGGGCGCTGAGGTTACGCTGCGTCCCCCGGCAGGCGCGCGGCAATGGCCTCGGCCAGCTTGATGCACGACAACGGGGATGATCCTTCTGCCTTGTTGCTGACCAGGATCGTTACCTTGCGCCCAGCCGCCAGCGCGGCGACCGCCATGTCGGCCAACGTCTCCCGCGAGAACGGGTCTTCATCGACGAGCTTGTTGAACGGTTTGTACGCTGCTTCGGCTTGCGCGTAGCGATAGCGGCTGTTCAGGTTCCAGCGCACTACGAGCGGGCCGCCCGCGCCTTCATCCAGCAATGCGACGGCGGCGGCTTGCCGGTCCACAGCCGGCATCCGTTCATGCAGGCCAACGCAATAACGCACCCCCGCCGCGCGCAGCATCTTGATGAAGCGCGGCGTGAGCAGCGTGGCGTCGCGCAATTCCACCGTGTAGACGGCATCGGGATTGCGTTGCGGATCGAGTGGCGGCAGCGCGGTCAGGAACGCCGCAAGCCGTTCCACAAAGCCGGTGGCATCTTCAGCCAGCGCGCCCAGCGGCGAAAGCTGAAACACGAGCGGCCCGCATCGCGTCCCGAGCCCGCGGGTGGCCGGCTCAACAAAGTCGCGGATCGCAAATTCAGGATTCAGGAAGGCAGGATTGGCCATGCGCCCGCGCCCGTCCGATTCACGAATCCACGCGTCGCATACGGCAGAGGTTGCCTTGACTGCAAAGCGGAAGTCTTCCGGCACGCTGGCCGCGTAGGCGACGTAGTCTGCCAGCGGGATTGGCGAATAGAACCCGCGATCGATACTGACCGTGCGCAGCAACGGGTGCTGGGCATAAGCCGCCAGGCCTTTGCGTGCGAGCATTGAATCGGAGTACTCGCCCGCATACACCAGCCCGTCCCACCCCGGATACGACCACGACGACGTGCCGATGCGCAGATCGCGCGGCAAGCGCTGCGCGAGCGCAGCCACATCGGGCGCAACCACGGCCGGCTGCACACCCTGTCGGGCGGGCGAGCGTTTGGGTTTCGGAGCGGATGTGCCGGGTTCGGCGGTCGCGTTGTCGCTGGGTGCGAGTGGCGCGCCGAACAGATCGTCGATGGGGGAGCTGTCGGTCAAATGGTTACGCGTAGATATAGCGGCGCGACCACGGGATCGTCGTCGCCGACTTGCCGGCCTTCTGTAGCACGGTCTGGAAGATCGAGATTTCGTCGGCGTCGAAGGCGTGTGCGCAGCCGGCCAGGTAGACGCGCCAGATGCGATATTTCTTCTCGCCCACCATTGCGCGGATGGTTTCGCCGTTGGCCTCGAAGCGCTCGGCCCAGTGCTCGAGCGTGCGCGCATAGTGGCGGCGCAGGCTTTCAACGTCAAGCGCTTCCAGGCCGCCATCCTGCGCGGCGCTCAGCGCCAGCGAGATGTGCGGCAGTTCGCCCTGCGGAAAGACATAGCGATCGATGAAATCGCCGCCGCCCATGGAGCTTTCGCCGCCGGCTGTATCGGAAGACGTGATGCCGTGATTCATGGCGACGCCGCCATCAGCCAGGAGATCGTGCATGCGGCGGAAATATCCGGGCAGGTTCTTGCGACCGACGTGCTCGAACATGCCGACGCTCGTGATGCGATCAAACTGGCCGGTCAGGTCGCGGTAATCCTGGATGCGGATTTCGATCTGGTCTTGCAAGCCGGCCGCCCGTACGCGTTCGGTGGCAAGCTCGTACTGGTTTTGCGACAGCGTCACGCCCAGGCAGCGCGCGCCGTACTTCTGCGCGGCACGCAGCACCAGCGCGCCCCAGCCGCAGCCGATATCGAGCAGCGTTTGCCCGGGCTGTAAGCGGATCTTGGTGAGGATGTGGTCGATCTTCTTGATCTGCGCTTCGTCGAGGGTTTCATCGCCATTTTCGAAGTAGGCGCAGGAGTAGACCATGTTCTGATCCAGCCACAGCTTGTAGAAATCGTTGGAAACGTCGTAGTGATACTGGATCGATTCCTTATCGCCTTCCTTCGTGTGGGCGAAGTGGCGCACCACGCGGGCCAGCGCATTGCCGCTGCTGACCGCGGCCGCAGCAGCCAGGCTGTAGCTCACGTTGATGATGTCGGCCAGCTTGCCGTCCAGGTCGATTTTTTCCTGGACGTACGCTTCGCCCAGGTTGTTCAGCGTTGGGGAGAGCAGCAGTGGCAGAGCGCTCGCTTCGCGCACGGTGAGCGTGACGCGGGGCTGCTCGAAGCGGCCCAGCTCGTATTGATCACCGTTCCATAACCGCAGGCGCACGGGAAGGTTGGCAGACTCGCGGATGTCCTGGATCCACTGCTCAAGTTTGCGGTCAATCGCCTGTTGGAAAAACATGTCGACGCCTCCCTGATGTGCAAGTGTTCGGGACGGCCATCGGATTGCGGCCCGAACGGATCACATTAGCTTACGACAAACTTTCCCATTGTGCTGTGCGGATCTTACGGGGACGTGCCGGCCCGATCCTTCGGCAGCAAGCGCCGTGCCGGCATGACGCGATGCGCAATAACGTATTGCGCATCTGTCGTCAGGCTACGGGGCGAGGCGGACGATTGTCCAGCTGCCGTCGGCATGCTTGCGGTACTCCAGCCGATCGTGCAGCCGCGACGGGCGGCCTTGCCAGAATTCCAGCCGCTCGGGCAGCAGCCGGTAGCCGCCCCAGTGGGGCGGGCGCGGCGGGGCATCGCCAAAGCGCTGGCGGTATTCGGCTTCGCGCGCTTCCAGCGTGGCGCGGTCGGGCACTTCGCTGCTCTGCTCCGACGCCCAGGCGCCCAGGCGCGAGCCCAGCGGCCGCGAGTGGTAATAGGCATCGCTCTCTGCTTCGCTCACTTTTTCGACGATGCCTTGTACGCGCACCTGCCGCTCCAGCCCGATCCAGTGGAACAGCAGCGCAGCGCGGGGGTTGGCGGCCAGTTCCTCGCCCTTGTGGCTGGCGTAGTTCGTGAAGAACGTGAAGCCGCGTTCGTCCAGGTTCTTGAGCAGGACGATGCGGGCCGAGGGCTGGCCATGCGGGTCCACCGTGGCGAGCGTCATGGCGTTGACTTCAGCCACCTCGGCTTTCAGGGCCTCGTCGAACCAGCGGCGGAACTGGCGCAGGGGGCTGGCGTCGACGTCGGCGATGTCGAGCGAAGCGCGGGCGTAATCGGTGCGGATATCGGCAATGGAGGTCATGAGCGTGGCGAATGCGGCATGCGGACGGGCCGAGTATAGACAAACACGGCCTGCCGTTCTTTGCTCGCGCGCAAGGGCTGGCACGCTTTGCGCGTGGGGCGGGATGCTGGCGATCTGTCCCGCGCCGCCTATATTGGCTAGTCAAGGGCGTCAGGCTGGCGGCGCCTGCCATGTTCCCCACAAAAATTTCAACAGGATGTCGAAATGGCCCCCCGTTCCCATTCTTCCGACACCGCCGCCGGCCTGACGCGCCGCCAGTGGCTGCAGGGCACGCTGGCATTGGCTGCCGCCGGGCTGGCGGGCTCGCAGGTGCTGCGCGCGGTTGCCCAGGCCCCGACAGAATCGCTCGATGCATTCATGGCGTTGTCACAGGCGCTGACGGCACGGCCCGCGCTGGATCGCGGCGTCGGCACGCGGTTGCTGGCAGCGCTGGGCAAATCCGGCGCCGACTTTGCAGCGCAATTGCGGCCGCTGGCGCAGGCGTTGGCAGCGGGCTCCCTGTCTGATGCACAGCAGAAGACCGCGCTGCAGATCCTGGAAGCGTGGTACCTGGGTGTGGTTGACGGCAATGTCGTCACGTACGAGCAGGCGCTGATGTACAGCGTGGTCTCCGACACGCTGGTCATCCGCACGTATTGCCCTAATCAGCCTGGCTTCTGGGCCGAGCCCCCCGTCGAGAGGCAAGCCTGATGGCCGATACCCAACAAGCCGATATCGTGGTGGTGGGCTCCGGCGTGGCCGGGGCGCTGGTGGCGTACGAGCTGGCACGCGCGGGGAAGTCGGTGCTGATGCTCGAAGCGGGGCCGCGCCTGCCGCGCTGGGAAATTGTCGAGCGCTTCCGCAACCAGGCCGACAAGATGGATTTCATGGCGCCGTATCCGTCAACGCCATGGGCACCGCATCCGGAATATGGCCCGCCCAACAACTACCTCGTGCTCAAGGGTGAGCATCAGTTCAACTCGCAGTACATCCGGGCGGTGGGCGGCACGACCTGGCACTGGGCCGCATCGACGTGGCGCTTTTTGCCGAATGATTTCAAGCTGCGCAGCGTGTATGGCATCGCGCGTGACTGGCCGATCCAGTATCAGGATCTTGAACGCTATTACGGCCGGGCCGAAGAGGCGCTGGGCGTGTGGGGCCCGAACGACGAAGACCTCGGCTCGCCGCGCAGCCAGCCGTATCCCATGGCGCCGCTTCCGCTGTCATTCAGTGAACGCACGATCAAGGATGCACTCAACGCGCACGACGCGAGCTTGCACGTGGTCACCGAGCCGGTGGCGCGCAACAGTCGCCCGTACGACGGTCGCCCGACCTGCTGCGGCAACAACAACTGCATGCCGATCTGCCCGATCGGAGCGATGTACAACGGCATCGTGCATGTGGAGAAAGCCGAGCAGGCCGGCGCACGGCTGATCGAGAACGCCGTGGTCTTCAAGCTCGAAGTCGGTCCCAACAAGCGCATCGTGGCGGCGCGGTACAAGGATTCGAAAGGCGCCGAGCACCGCGTGGAAGGCAAGTGGTTCGTGCTGGCTGCCAACGGCATCGAAACGCCCAAGCTGATGCTGATGTCGACCAGCCAGGATTTTCCGAAGGGCGTTGGCAACAGCTCCGACATGGTGGGGCGCAACCTGATGGATCACCCTGGCACCGGCGTGAGTTTCTATGCCGACCGCAAATTGTGGCCGGGGCGCGGGCCGCAGGAAATGACCTCGCTGATCGGCTTTCGCGATGGGCCGTTCCGCGCCACGCAGGCCGGCAAGAAGCTTCACCTGTCGAACATGTCGCGTATCGAGCAGGAGACGCAGCGCATCTTCAAGGAGGGCAAGCTCATCAAGCCCGCCGAACTGGATGCGCGCATCCGAGATCAGGCCGCGCGCTATGTGCAGTTCGACAGTTTTCACGAGATCCTGCCTCTGCCCGAGAACCGGATTGTGCCGAGCGCAAGTGAGGTCGACGCCATCGGCATTCCGCGTCCGGAGATCACGTACCACATCGACGACTACGTCAAACGCAGCGCCGTGCATACACGCGAGGTCTACGCGACTGCTGCACAGGTGATGGGCGGTACCAATGTCGAGTTCCACGACGACTTCGCGCCCAACAACCACATCACCGGCGCAACCATCATGGGTGCCGATCCGAAAAACTCCGTGGTCGACAAGGATTGCCGGACGTTTGACCACCCGAACCTGTTCATCAGCAGCAGCTCCACCATGCCGACGGTTGGCACCGTGAACGTGACGCTGACCATTGCGGCGCTGGCGCTGCGGATTGCCGATCAACTGAAGAAGGAGGCGTGAGATGAAAACGATCGCTTCCTTCTCGCTGCTGTTGCTGACCGGCGTGGTGGCGAATGCCTGGGCGAAGGACACACCGGCCGACACCGCGCAGATCAAACGCGGCGAATACCTCGCCATTGCGGCGGACTGCGCGGCCTGCCATACGGCGCCCGGCGGCAAGCCCTTTGCCGGCGGCTTGCCGATGCAGATTCCGATGCTGGGCACCATTTACAGCAGCAACATCACGCCCGATGAGAAAACCGGCATCGGCAAATGGACCTACGAAGAATTCGAGCGCGCCGTGCGAAAAGGCGTGGATGACGACGGCAACAACCTGTATCCGGCCATGCCGTATCCGTCGTACGCGAAGATCAACGATGCGGACATGCGCGATCTCTATGCGTACTTCCGCAACGGCGTGACGGCGGTGGAAAACCGGCGGCCGCGTAGCACGATCCGATGGCCGCTGAACATGCGCTGGCCGCTCAAGCTTTGGAACCTTCTCTTCCTCAAGAGCGAGCCGTACACCCCCAAGAGTGACAAGTCGCCGACGTGGAATCGCGGTGCGTACCTCACGCAAGGCCTGGCGCACTGCGGCACGTGCCATACACCGCGCGGTTTCGCCATGCAGGAGAAGGCGCTGGACGGGCGCGGCAGCGGCTATCTGGCGGGCTCGACGCTCGCGGGCTGGACGGCGTTCAACATCACCTCGGACCCCACGAGTGGCATCGGCGCATGGAAGCGCGAACAGCTTGTGCAATATCTGCGCACCGGCAGCGTGCCCGGCGTGGCACAGGCCGCAGGGCCGATGGGCGAAGCGGTGCAGCATAGTTTTTCGAAGATGACGATGCAGGACGTCCAGGCCATCGCCGAATATCTACGGACGGTGCCTGCGGTGAGCAACAACCTCGAACGCGCGCGGCAGGATTGGGGCAAGCCGGCCACCGATGTGACGACGCTGCGCGGCAAGCCCATCGAGACCACGATCGACGCCGCGCGCCTGTATCTCGGCAATTGCGCGACGTGTCACCAGGCCGATGGACGCGGCACGCCCGATGGTTACTACCCGCCGCTGCTGCACAACTCCACGGTCGGCACGCGCGATACGACCAACCTTGTGCAGGTCATTCTGTTCGGCATTGAGCGCAAGGCGGGCGACCGGCACATCGGCATGCCGGCATTTGGACGCGAGCTATCGAACGAACAGCTGGCTGCGCTGACCAACTACGTCACGCGCCAGTTTGGCGACCCCGCCACGCCGGCTGTGACCGCGGAAGCCATCGCCAAACGGCGCTCAGCCAAGTAGCGCCACCATGCCGGCGGCGTGTCAGCCGCCGGTGGTCAGCGGATCGCGCGACGCGGGTGTGGCGGGGCGGGGTGCAGGACGCTGGGGCGCCGCCGTCTTGCCCGCGTCAGGTTGTGTCGATTTCAACTCGCCTTCCGGCGTGCGCCCCGGTTTCTTGCTGTGATACGTCTGGCCGGGTGGCGGCGCCGTGGGGCGCTGGCGAACATCGGCGAGCAGCTTGCCGCAGGCACTCTCCGGCGCGGGCTTGAGTTCGAGCACCGGCAGTACCGCCGCCACCGGCGCCGTCAATGCCAGTGCTACCGCACCGCCTGCACGCAGTGCCACGACGGCCGGGTTGACCGACACATCCGGATGCTTGTACGTGCCCTTCACATACAGCGGCGTGCGCAGTGAAAACACGCGCAGACCCTTCGAATCCGGGTGAATGGTGAAGTCCAGCGCTTCCTGCCTGAAGCTCGTCGCGCCGGTCACGTCGATGACGGCATCCTGCGTATCCACCACAAAGGTGCGCGCCTGCGCCAGGCCATTGCTGACGGCAAAATCGCCGGCCGCGCAGTTGATGGTGACCTGCTTGTCGCCAAAGAGCTTGGTCAGGATCACGTTGCCGACGTTCAGCCCCATGGCTTCCAGGATGAACTTGCTGATGGTGCCTTGCTCCACGAGCATCTTCACCTCGCCGTTGGATGAACCGAGCAGCGCCGCCACCGAGTTCCCCGCCGCCGAGAGCCGAGCATCCCCATTGATCTCGCCCACGCTGGCGCGCACGGATTCGATCTTCGGGAACAGTTGCTTGATCTTGAAGTGCCGTGCCGCCAGCGCCGCGCGGGCCTGCATGGGCGTGGCGCGTCCGTCGAGCTGGATGTTGGAGCTAAGCGTGCCACCTGCAACGCCGAAGTTGAGTGGGTCGAGCGTGAGCACCGCGTCCTGCAGCTTGACATGCGTAACGAGATGATTGATTGGCAGATCTGCGGTGTGGATGATGCGCTCGCCGGTGAATTTCACGTCGGCATCGATGGCGTTCCAGCGATCAGTGCGGAACGGCTCGACCGGCAGGACTTTGTCGGCGGGCTGGCGCACGGTTTTGCTGTCATCGGGGTCGGCGCTCGGGTCGGCCCGCTTGGCCTTGCTGGCGTTGGAGTCGGCGCCGATGATGGGCGCGAGGTCGGCAAACAGCAATTGATGCGAAACCAACTCGCCGGTCAATTGCGGACGGGGCTCGCGCATCGCATAGGTGAGCGTGCCGCCCAAATCGGAACCGCCAACGCGGCCTGTGAATTTCTCATAGCGCCACGTCGAACCTTGCCTGCGCAGTTCGCCGATCAGGCGGCCGCGCGTGTCAAACGGCGGCGTATCGGGCAGCACCACACCGGTCAGCGGATACAACTGCGCCATGCTCGCGCCCGACAGATGCAGACGCAGATCGAGAGCCGTCAGGCTGGCCGGGTTGGTGAGCGTACCTGCCAGGTCAATGCGCGTCTTGCCGACTGTCACATCGGCCTGTAGCGGGTAAGGACGTTGCGCGTCCTGCAGACGCAGCACGCCGCCGGCCTTACCGGTGCCGTTGATGGTGGCGTTGTTGTAGGTGCCCTTGAGCGTCCATGCGATGCCGTAAGGCTGCTGCGGGTCTGGCGCCGCTGGCGTCTGTGCCGCACTCTCGGATGCTGATGCCCCGGATGCGGTTGGCGCCGTGGTGGGCTGGTCCGCGCTCTTGATGGCCGCGCCGCTGGCAGCGGAGTACAGCGCCTGGTTGTCGACGGTGTCGATGGTCGCGGCCAGATGAATGCGCTTGATGTCGTCGTCCAGCGCCAGCGAGCCTTTGCTGAATGCGATCTCGCGCAGGTCCAGTTTCCAATCCGACGGCTTCTTGTCGTCGCCCTCGCTGCCCGCCAGATTGAACGTCCAGTTGTTGCGGTGCTGCTTGTCGCGTTCCAGCGCAATGGCGGGCGTGTCGAGCGTCACGCTCGGGATGACGATGCGATGCGCCAGCAGCGGCAGCGCCTCCAGCACAAACGTGAGTTGATGGATGGTCGCTACGTTGGGCTGCTTGGCCCACTCCGGATTGCCGACGGTGATGTCGTTGGCAATCAATCTCGGCCAAGGCACATATGCACGCCAGCCGGATTCGCCTTGAGGCTTCTTCCACGTGAGGATCAGATCGCCGTTGATGGCGAAGGGGCGCCCGATGGCTTGCGAGATACGGTCATTCAGATAGGGCTTGGCGCGATTCCAGTCGAACGTCAGCACAAAGAAGACCGCCGCTGCCACGATGACGACGGGTGTGATGACCAGTCCGAGGGCGAGTTTGCCTGATGTACGCATCGTCCTTTTGTTGGTATTGGCACAAAAATGCGACCGCGCGCGTTGATATATAGTTCGGCGCAACCACGATTCAATTGTGTCATGAGCCAAGTAGCAATCAGCGCGCCCGCGCACCCGCCCATCCTCGATGATGAATATGCACGCCGGTTTGGCGGTGTTGCCCGGCTGTATGGTCCGCAGGCGCTTGAGCGGTTTGCGGCGGCGCATGTGTGCGTCATCGGCATCGGTGGGGTGGGGTCGTGGGTGGCTGAAGCGGTGGCGCGTTGCGGTGTCGGCAAGTTCACGCTGATCGACCTCGATCACATCGCCGTGTCCAACACCAACCGCCAGATCCACGCGCTGGGCGACGCGTATGGCATGGCCAAGGTCGACGCCATGGCAGAGCGCATCCTCCAGATCAATCCGCGCGCCGAAATCAGCCGCATCGACGATTTCGTGACTGTCGAAAACGTCGAGGCATTGCTCGGCCACCCGTTCGACTACGTGATCGACGCCATTGACGCTGTGAAGGTGAAGACGGCGATCATCGCGTTCTGCAAACGCACCGGCAAACGCGTCGTGACGTGCGGCGCCGCGGGTGGGCAATTGGACCCGACGCGCATTCGCGTGACGGACCTGTCGCGCACCATTCAAGACCCGCTGCTGGCGAAGGTGCGCGGCAACCTGCGCCGCCAGCATGGCTTCTCGAAGAACCCGAAGTCGCGCTTCGGTATTGACGCGGTGTTCTCCGACGAGCCGCTGCGCTACCCCGAACCCGAGCAGCAGGCGTGCGCCGTCGAGTTACCAGTCGAGTCGAGCCACGCCGGCATCGACGACCTTGCGGCGGCGGGTGACATTGCCGTGGTCAACGCGCCGCCCGCGCCGCAGCCTGCGCAGGGGCCGCAAGGCCTGGCGTGCGCGGGGTTCGGTTCGTCCGTATGCGTGACGGCGGTGTTCGGAATGGTGGCCGCGTCAACGGCGCTGTGTGCGATCGCCGGTATGTGACGGCGTGCTGCCTTATCGAGGGATCACCTGATCCAGCTTCTCGCGAATGGTGTCGGCGTACACGCCCGACCACCCGTCTCGCGGCTGGCTGTTGGCAAAGACCACAAAACCGGGCATGACCGAGACGCCGTATCGATCGGCGGTGTGCTGGTTTTCGTCGAAGTCCATCGTGACGAAGGTGGCACGTCCGGCGTAGCTCGATTCCATCTGCTCGAGGCTGGCCACGGCGGACTGGCTCGGGTGGCTCCACTCCGCGGCAAAGCACACCACCACCGGGTTGCGTTGCGAGGCGTCGATCACATCGGATTGAAACGAGGCATCGTTGACGGTCTTCATGGGCGCTCCCAGAGTGGAGTGGACGCCCGCGCAACGAAGGCCTGCGGGCAGGGCCACTCTGACTCTAGGCAGCGGACCGCCGGTCGACAACCTGTGTTCAGCCAACGTGCTCGATATTGCGCTCCGAATTGCCCATTTGTGCCAGATACGTCGTCATCATGCGGTCCATTACGTCGACATGCTGGGCAAACCAGGCGGGCAGCTCCGCCACGAGCCTGCGGCCGAGGTCCATGTCGCCGGCGGCGGCGCGCTTGTGCACTTCGCGGCACAGCGCCAGCACGTTGTCGTGCTCGCCGCGATGGCAGTGGCGCGGGGGAAAGTCGGCCGCGTCCATCCAGGCGTTTTCTTCAGCGAAGTGGTGCTCGGTGTGGTCGATGAAGGCGTCGAGCGCGCCAATGAACTCGGCGTCCGTTGCATCTGCAACGGCATTGAGCAACGCACAGAACTCGACGTGGTTGGCGTCAGTGGCGGCATCTCCGAGTTGGAGCGCCTCCGACCATTCGATCACGGGCATGGCAGGCTGAAGAATTGGATGGGCGAGGCGATCAGCTTAAGCGAGGCACACCGCGCCGCAGTTTGACGACGGGCAAACCTGTTAGCCGGCGTCCGGGGCGGGATGCTGCTGCAGCACTTCCACCGCCCGCGCATAGAGCGCCACCGATGGCGCATAGCCACGCCCGATCTGGTACAGCGTGCCGCCTTGTTCGGCCAGCAGGCTGGGGAAGCCGGTGATGCCCCAGCGGCGCGAGAGTCGGAAGTCTTCGCGCGTTTCTTCTCGCAGCGCATCCGTGTCGAACACGGCATCGAAGTGTTCCGCCTCAACGCCATTGGCGAGCGCAACGTCGCGCAGCACATCGGCTTGTGTGGTGTCGCGGCCTTCGGCGTAGAAGGCGTGCTGGATCGCGTGAAAGACGGCGAGCACGCGCTCGTCGTCCTCAGCCCAGTATTCGCGCGCCATGACGACGGCGCGGCAGGCGGGTTCGGTGTCGTAGACGAAGCCGTCGCGGCGCATCGCCACCGCGGGCGACTGGGCAAAGGGCATGCCGCTGCGTTCGGCCACTGCATGCCAGTGGTGGAGGATTTCGTCGCGCTTGTCTGCGGCCATTGGTTCGCGCTGGCCGGGGCGCAGGCCGCCGGTGATGAGCGTAACGGGCGCCGGCGCACCCAGCGTTTCGGCGAGCCGCTTGCGCAGGTCAGCCAACTGCGGGCCAAAGCCGTAGCACCAGGAACACATCGGATCGGCCACGTAGATCAGTCGCATGACGGCTCCTCAATTCAGTTTGGACGCCAGCTGCCTGCGCCAATGCGATACCGCCTGCGGCGCGTCGCGCATCATGTCGAATACCGAGACCATCGTCTTGCGCGCAATGTCGTCACGGAAGGCGCGATCCCGCTCGACGATGGCGAGCAATTGCTCCAGGGCGGCTTCGTAGTCTTGTGCCGCGATGTACTGCTGTGCCAGGTCGAGCCGTGCCTGCAGGTTGTCCGGTTGCGCTTCCACGACCGTGCGAAGGGCGCCGGCATCGGGTAGCGTATCGGCCCGTTCGGTGGCCCTCAGGCGCGTTTCCAGCGGGGCATAGCGCTCATCCTGCGGCGCCTTGGGCGAGAGCAATGCGAATTCGTCTTGCGCGGCATGCACGTCGCCGCTGTCGAGCAGCAGGTTCACCAGCGCAAAGCGGGCGGCATCGAAGCCCGGGTCGAAGGCCAGCGCGTTCTGGAACGCTTCGCGCGCGTGGGCGGTTTCGCCGGCCTGGCTCGCTGCCAGTCCTTCGCGATAGGCGACTTCTGCGGGCTGCGGAATCACGCGGTCGAGGAACGCGCGCAATTGTGCTTCGGGCAAGACGCCGACGAACTGGTCGACCGGCTTGCCATCCACGAACGCCACCACGTACGGGATGCTGCGGACGTGGAACTGGGCGGAAAGCTCGGGGTTTTCGTCGGAGTTGATCTTGGCGAGCTTCCATTTGCCGGCAAATTCGGCCTCCAGCTTTTCCAGCATCGGGCCCAACGTGCGGCACGGGCCGCACCATGGCGCCCAGAAATCGACCAGCACCGGTATTTGGCGAGAGGTTTCGATCACTTCCTGCGCGAAATTCTGCGAGGTGATGTCGCTCATCGGCGGGATTCTCCTGAGGGGCAATGGCGCCGGCACACGGGCCGGCGAGAGGTATCGTGCATTTTACTTGCGGGTGGGGCGAGCCGTTTTCAGCCAGTCTGTCCGCCGCAATAACGTATGTCAGAGCAACGGTTGAAAATAGAACGATCGTTCGGATACCATCGGGTAAAAACAACACACAGATTTACGGAGACATGGCATGACACGACCGCACTTCCAGTTCTGGCCCCGACGTTTGCCGCACAACATCAGCTCGCCGCAAACGAGCCTTTGGTACAACCTGGAAGTGTCGGCGCGACGCTATCCGGACAAGGACGCGATCATCTTCTACGGTCGCCACACCACGTTCCGTGAACTGCACGACGATGCGGTCGCCGTGGCCGGCTGGCTGCAGCAGGTGGCGGGTGTGCAGAAGGGCGACCGCGTGCTGCTGTATATGCAGAACTGTCCGCAGTTCATGGCCGCGTACTACGGCATCCTGCGTGCCGACGCGGTGGTCGTGCCGGTCAACCCGATGAACCGGCCCGAAGAGTTCAAGCACTACATCACCGATGCGGGCGCTGCCACGGTCATCTGCAGCGCAGATCTGGCCGTCAACGTGACCACGGCCAACGCCGAGCTGCCGGAAGCGCAACGCACCCGGCACCTGCTGGTCACGTCCTACGCCGATGCGCTGCCGGCCCGGTACGAATATCCCGAAGACGCCCCGCCTGCGTGGATCACCGCGCAGCATCCGGCGCAGCCCGGCGCGGTTGCATGGAACGACGCTCTCGCGCAGCGCCTCACGCCGGGCCCGCACACCGCCGGGCCGGACGACCTGGCCGTGATGCCGTATACGTCAGGTACCACGGGCTTCCCCAAGGGCTGCATGCACCCGCATCGCACGGTCATGCACAACATCGTCGGTGGCTCGATGTGGTCGAATGGGACGAAGGAGGGCGTGAGCCTGTCGATCATCCCGCTGTTCCACGTGACCGGCATGCAGTACGGCATGAACGCGCCGATCTACATGGGCTCCACGGTCGTGATGCTGCCGCGCTGGGATCGCGAGGTGGCGGGGCGGCTGATCTCGCGCTACAAGATCACGCATTGGACGAACATCCCGACCATGGTGATCGACTTCCTGGCGAGCCCGCAGTTGGCGGAGTTCGACCTGTCGAGCCTCGCCTACATCGGCGGCGGCGGTGCGGCGATGCCTCAGGCCGTGGCCGAGCGGCTGCTGAAGGATTTCAACCTCGCGTACCAGGAAGGCTACGGCCTGTCGGAAACGATCGCGCCCACGCACAGCAATCCGGCCGATCGGGCCAAGCAGCAGTGCCTGGGCATTCCGGTGTTCAACACCGACGCGCGCATCGTCGATCCGCAGACGCTGCAGGAGTTGCCGATCGGTGAGGTCGGGGAAATCATCGTCAGCGGCCCGCAAGTCTTCCTCGGCTACTGGGGCAAGCCGCAGGCCAGCGCAGAAGTCTTCATCGAGTTCGAAGGCAAGCGCTTCTTCCGCACCGGCGACCTTGGCCGGATGGACGAAGACGGCTACTTCTTCCTCACCGACCGGCTGAAACGCATGATCAACGCGTCGGGCTTCAAGGTGTGGCCGGCCGAGGTGGAAAGCCTGCTGTACAAGCATCCCGACGTACAGGAGGCCTGCATCATCGGCACGCGCGACGCGTATCGCGGCGAGTCGGTCAAGGCGGTGGTGGTACTCAAGGCCCACGCCAAGGGCAAGACCACCGAAGACGACATCATCAACTGGGCGCGCGACAACATGGCGGCCTACAAGTACCCGCGCGTGGTCGAGTTTGTGGATGCGCTGCCCAAGTCCGGCACGGGCAAGGTGATGTGGCGCACGCTGCAGGAGCAGGAAAACGCAAGGAATGAAGCGGCCGAGAAACCGGCCGCCGCGTAAGGAGCGCATCAAGAGAAAGGGGCCGGAGTGGCCCCTTTTTCAATGTCCGCGCGCCTTGAAGAGCAGCGCGCCGATGCCGTGGAAACCACGCTGACGCGCATGCCGCATCGGCGTGATGCCGCCGCGGTCGGCCAGGTTCGGGTCGGCGCCGCCGTCGAGCAGGAGTTGCACGGTCTTCTCGTATTTGTCGCTGCCATCGCCCAGGGCCACGGCTTCGATCAGCGCGGTCAGGCCCAGGTTGTTGGTGGCATCGGGCGGTACGCCGGCCTTCACGAGTTCGTTGACGACTTCGACGTAGCCGCGGCGCGCGGCCGGGATGAGCGCGGTGTCGCCATCAGCGTTGGTGGCGCGCAGGTTGGCGCCGTGCGACAGCGCCAGGCGCACCGTTTCCGCATCGCCCTGGCTGGCAGCGAGCAGAAAGGCGCTGTTCTGCGTGTTGTCCTGCAGGTTGACGTCGGCCCCGGCCTGGATGAGCAGGCGGGCCGCGGCGCCCATGTGCGCCATGACGGCGGCGATGAGCGCCGTGCGGCCATCAGCATCGCGCGCCTTCAAGCTGGTGCCTTCGGCCAGCAACGACTGGATGGCCATCGTGTTGCCGGCCTGCGCCGCCAGAATCAGGTCACGGTCACGCGTGGCCGGGTCGCTGCGGCGCACGGGGCGGGTGTCCGCGGCGTGGGTCGCACCGGGTGCGACTTTCGCGCCGGCGCTGGCCGCCACATGCAGGATGGGCAGATGCTGCTCCTGCCACGCGTTGGCCATGTCGCCCACCGCCAGCGCCATCCCCAGCATGACGCCGATGAGCTGGTTGAGCGCGGGATGCGGAGCGATGAGCATGGCGGGCGGGTTCAGGCGCTGAGATAGGGATCGGGCAGCGGCGCAGTGTCCGTGGCGTCCGCTGCGTCGGTCGTGGCGGAGGGAGCGTTTGCCGCGTCCGTGGCCTGCAGGCGCGACCACAGGCGGTCCAGATACGGATCGTGCAGCCCATTGCTGGCCAGGCCGATCAGCGTGCGCTGCAGGTATTCGCGTGCCGGGCCGTACAGCCCGACCGCCTCGCGCAGGCAGCCGACCACGCGCTCGTCCGGCAGGCGGCCGGCATAGGCTTCGTGCGCGCGGTTCATGACAAAGGCCAGCGCCAGGACGCGTCGGCCGTTGATCTCGGTGGGCAGCCAGCGGGGCAGGTACGCGCCAGTCAGCATTTCGCGGCGCCAGAGCACGCGGAATTCGCGCTCGGCATGGTCGCGCGGTACGCGGAACGCCACGCCCCGGCAGCTGCCGCCGCGGTCCAGCCCGAGTACGAGCCCCGGGTTGTCCCAGGTGCCGCGGTTGATGCGGGAATAGAGGTAGAAGCCGCGGTGATAACCGTGCACCGTGGCGCGGGCGGCCTCGGTGTGGAAGATCATCGGGTTCCAGATGAGCGAGCCGTAGCCGAACACCCAGGCGTCCTGGCAGTCGCCGTGCGCAGCCGACAACCGCGCGAGCGTCGATGCAAGCGACGCTTCCAGCGCAGCCTCGGTCAGCAACGACGACGCGACGGGCGAATCACCCAGGGCGGCGCGCAACCGGTTCTGTTCGAGATCCTCTCGGGTGACGGCCATGTCGCAAGCATAGAGCAATCGTTACGAGTGGTCACGCAAGCGGACGGCCGATGGCCTGGAAACAGAGCGTTGCGAGGCTTTGGGGAGGTTTGACTATGGCGCGGCCGCAACGGTGAAGCATGGGGCAGCCGGAAAACTGGAGGCGGGGGATCGGAATTGAACCGTCTTATACGGCTTTGCAAGCCGCAGCATTGACCACTCTGCCACCCCGCCTGGGGAGGCGGCTACGACGCGCCGGGTGACGCATCGCAAGCCGGGGCGGATTCTAGCGCAGGATCAGACTTCCAGCAGGTCGACTTCAAAAAGCAACGTTGCGTTCGGGGGGATCACGCCGCCCGCGCCGCGTGCGCCGTAGCCCAGGGCTGCCGGGATGATCAGCTTGCGCGTGCCGCCGACCTTCATGCCTTGCACGCCTTCGTCCCAGCCCTTGATGACCATGCCGCCGCCCAGGTGAAAGGCGAACGGGTCGTTACGGTCCTTGCTGGAATCGAACTTCTTGCCGGCCTGGCCGTTTTCGTAGAGCCAGCCGGTGTAGTGCACGGTGACGTACTGGCCAGCCGTGGCTTGCGCGCCGTCGCCGACGACGACATCTTCGTATTGCAGGCCGCTTGCGGTGGTTTCGATGGTCATGATGAGCCTCGTAGAGTGACGTGGGTGATAAGGGAACAGGCTCAGGCAGCGGTTGCGGCCTTGAGGGTTTCGAGCTGGACGTGGACGTTGTCCGTGTCGTTGGCGATCCAGATGTCGCCGTCCTGGATGGTGACTTGCAGACGCATGGTGCGTTCCACCATGGCGGCCAGCGCGGCCACCGTGTCCGCCGCGACTTCGTACACCGACACGTTGGCAAAGCGCGTGACCTTGGTCTCGGTCTGCTGCCACCACACGCGGCTGGCGTTGCCACTATATGTGTAGACGGCGACCTGCTCTGCGCGGTTGCTGGCCTTGCGGATGCGCGTGTCGTCGGGGTTGCCGAGGTCGATCCACAGCTCGATGGCGTCGGTCAGATCGCGCTGCCAGAGTTCGGGCTCGTCGGGTTCGGACAGGCCGCGCGTGAAGGCAAGTGTTTCGCTGGCGTGGCGGGCGAAGGCAAGCACGCGCACCATCATGCGTTCGTCGTTCTCGCTCGGGTGGCGGGCGACGGTCAGCGCGTGGTTGGCGTAGTAGTGGCGATCCATGTCGGCGATCTGCAGATCGACCTTGTAGATCGTGGATTTCAGGGCCATGCGAGTGATCGGAGAATGGGCCGTTTTTGGCAAAGCGCGCATTGTCGCACGGGCCGATGAAGCTGAAGGCATTGCCGGGGCGCATTCCCAACGGCAGCCGTTTGCGGTATACGAGCGGTGCGTGCGCCAGTCGGCGCATGGTTTTCCTATCCAAACGAGGACAATCAGAACGATGCGTTGGATATTCGGAATCGTGGGTCTGCTGCTCGGAGGCCTGTCGGGGGGCGTCGTCGGGGCGTTCTTTGGGGCGTTGATCGGTCTGGGACTGGCATCGCTGATTTTGTACATGGACAAGCGGGCCAGCGCGCAGTGGGCCAATCCGCCCGACGGCCCGGGCGCAACCGGCGCGGTGCCGGGCCATGCGGCCGCGCAGGCAGCCGTGTCGCCGCCGCCCGCGACGCTGCAGGAGCGTGTGGCGCGGCTTGAGCATGAGGTTTCGCTCCTGCGTCGGCAACTGGCTGAAATCAGGGGTGGAACGTTTGCAGCGCCTGCCGATATGGAGGCTGCTGCCGTTGAATCGCCGCCGACCGCGACAGAGGCGTTGCCAGCGGTGGAGGCACTTGCCGCGCCTGTGCCGGCGCCGCAGGTGGCGGTTACGCAGCCGACGCCTCAACCTGTTCCTCAGCCCGTGCCCGTCTTGGCACCGCACGAGCCCGATTGGGTCGAGCGCGCCGTGGGCGCTGCCCGCGACTGGCTGCTGGGCGGCAACAGCGTGGTGCGGGTCGGCATTCTGGTCCTGTTTTTCGGCGTGGCGTTCCTGCTCAAGTACGCGGCGGACAATAGCCTGCTGCCGGTTGAGTTCCGGCTGGCGGGTGTGGCGGTCGGGGCGATCGTGCTGCTCGGCATCGGTTGGCGCCTGCGCGAAAAGCGTCCGGGCTATGCGCTCGTGCTGCAGGGTGGCGGTGTCGGCGTGTTGTATCTGACCGTGTTTGCAGCCACACGCGTCGTGCCGCTGCTCAGCCCGGGGATGGCGTTTCCGCTGCTGGTGCTGATTTGCGCGCTGGCCGCCGGGCTGGCGGTCAAGCAGAACGCGCCGGCGCTCGCCTTTACGGGCAGTGCAGGCGGCTTCCTGGCGCCGATTCTGATCTCGACGGGCCAAGGCAGCCACGTGGCGCTGTTCAGCTATTACGCGCTGCTGAACGCGGGCATCTTCGCCATTGCGTGGTTCCGGGCGTGGCGGGCGCTGAATCTGCTCGGCTTCGTCTTTACGTTCGGCATTGCCACGGCCTGGGGCGTGCTGCGCTATCAGCCATCGTTGCTGGCGAGCACCGAGCCGTTCCTGGTCCTCTTCTTCCTGATGTATGTGGGCATTGCGCTGCTGACCGCGCTGCGCCGCCATATCAGCCTCACCAACTACGTTGACGGCACGCTGGTGTTCGGCACGCCGTTGGTGGCGATGGGGCTGCAGGCGGGGCTGGTGCACCACATTCCGTTTGCGATGGCCTGGAGCGCCACCGCACTGGCCGCGTTCTATCTGGCGATTGCGGGCTGGCTGGCGCCCAAACGCGCGAATCTCGGCCTGCTGTACGAAGCGATGTTTGCGTTGGGCGTGATCTTCATCACGCTGGCAATCCCGCTGGCTTTCGATGGACGCACGACCAGCGCGGTGTGGGCCCTGGAAGGTGCCGCCGTGGTGTGGCTGGGAGTGCGCCAGCAGCGGCGGCTGGCGTTGGCGGCAGGCGTGCTCCTGCAACTTGCGGCGGGCGCCGCCTTCGCCGTGGATGCCGTGTTCGATTGGGCGCCGCAGAGCGGCTGGGCCGTGCTCAACAGCCGCTATATCGGCGGGGTATTGATTGCGCTGGCGGGCGTCTTCAGCGGCTGGCGTCTGCATGGCAAGGCGGAGGTGCGTGCTTGGCTGAAGGCGGCGCCGGTGCTCGGGATTGTCGCGTCGGTGTGGGGCTTGCTGTGGTGGCTCGGCAGCGGCAGCAACGAGATTGATCGCTGGGCCTGGCGCATCGCCAGCAAGACCGTCGACCGGCCGGACATTCCGCTGTATGCCGCCTTTGCCGTGCTGACGGCGTGGGCTGCACACGGCCTGCGCCGCAAGCTCGATTGGGCGCTGGCCGAGTGGCCTGCGCTGGCGTTGTCGCCGGTGCTGGCGCTGATTTCGCTGGCTGGGATCGAACACTGGGTGCCCTCTCCGCTGGCCGGGTGGGGCGGGCTGGTGTGGATTGCCGCTGTGGTGCTGACCTTCGTGCTGCTGCGCCGCCAGGAACGCGACGTGAAAGACCGCATCCTCGCGCCGCTGCATACCGTGCTGTTCTGGCTGATCTGCGGCGTACTGGCCACGGAAGGCTACTGGCGCCTCGATGCCTACGTGCCCGAGGGCACCTGGAGTTTTGCCGCCTGGGCTTATGCCTATGGCGCGTTGCTAGCCCTGCTGGCGGGCGCCGGATGGCGCATTCGCTGGCCGATCGCCCGGTTCGAGCGCGCCTACCTGCTGTGGGGTGCCGCGCCGCTGGCTGCCCTGCTGTGGCTATGGAGCCTGGCGAGCGCCGCCAGCGACGGCAATGCCGCGCCGCTGTTCTACCTGCCGATTCTCAACCCGCTGGACGTGGCGCAACTGCTGGTTTTCCTTGCCATCGCGCTGTGGATGCGCCGCGTGGCGCTGCGCAATCTCGTGCCTGAGCCGATGGTCATCGGCTACGCCATCGGCGCGACGCTGTTCATCTGGGCCAACGCGGTGCTGCTGCGCACGCTGCACCACTGGACGCATATTCCGTACACGCTGGACGATCTGGGGGCCTCGATGCTGGTACAGGCATCGTTGTCGATGTTCTGGACGGTGCTGGCATTGGCGGTGATGGTGTTTGCCACGCGGCGCGCCAGCCGCGCGCTGTGGTTCACCGGCGGGGCGCTGCTGGGCGTGACGGTGGTCAAGCTGTTCCTGTTCGACCTGTCACGCGTCACGGGTGTCGAGCGCATCGTGTCGTTTATCGGGATTGGCGTGCTGCTGCTGTTGATCGGCTATCTGTCGCCGTTGCCGCCGAAGCCCAAAACCAGCGCCGGAGCTGAAACCGGGGAGGTTCTGTGAAGAAGGTTGCTCTTGCGATGGCTGCGGCGTCGCTGTTGTCTGCGCCGGCCTGGGCCGAACGCTTTGCGCTGACCGGTACGCCCGGCGCCCCGTACTACGCCGTCACGCTCAGCGAAGACGTCTACGCTCATGCGCACGAGGCCAGCCTGGCCGATCTGCGCATCCTCAACGGCGACGGCGAGCCCGTGCCGTTCACCATCGACATCCCGCGCGATCCGGCGCCGCAGGCCCGAACGCTGCACGACGTGCACTGGTTTGCCACGCCCATCGACGATGCGCAGAAGCCGGGCGCCGCGGGTGTCGTGCTCGGTACCGACGGTGTGCTGCGCGCAACGGGCGCCCAGCTATCGCAGGCGTCTGTCCGCGCGTGGGTGGTCGACCTCAGCCAGCTTCGTGACACGGTGACGGCGCTGATCGTCGCGCTGCCGGCCGCCGAATTTCAGAGCGGTGTGAGCGTGCAGGCCAGCGATGACTTGCAGCACTGGAGCCCCGTCGCCCAGGCCACGCTGTTCCGCCTGTCCAATCAGGGCAGCACGCTGGTGCAGGATCGCATCGAGTTCACGGGGCTACGGGCGAAATACCTGCGCCTGACGTGGCAAGGCAAACCGCCTGTGCCGGATGCCGTGCGCGCAGAACTCGCTGCCGGTGCGCCGGTCGCGCTCGCGGATAACGCCATCCAGTGGCGCTCGGGTCTGGCGCCAGTGCAGACGCCCGCTGCCGGTGATTACCAGTTCGATACCGGCGGCGTGTTCCCGGTCGAGCGAGTGAAGATCCATCTGCCGCAAGCCAACACCGTCGCGCAGGCGACGCTGTATGCGCGTGCCGATGCCCAGGCGCCCTGGCGGCCGGTGACCTCTGCGCGCCTGTTCCGGCTGGCGGGGGCCGACGGGAAGGGCGAGCAGGAAAGTGCGGCAATCCCCGTGCCTGCGACGGGCGAGCGCTATTGGCGTCTGCAGGTCGACATGCGCAGCGGTGGCCTGGGTGCTGGCGCGCCCCAGTTGGCGATTGGCTGGCGTCCGGCCACGGTCACCTATGCGGCGCGCGGCAATGTGCCGTTCATGCTGGCGGTGGCGGAAGTGGCGCGCGGCAATCCGGTCGCACGCGCGGATTTGCTCGCGGGTGCGTCGCCTGCCATTGCGCAGGCACAACTTGGCGCGATGAGCGATTCGCCTGCTGACGCGCTGACGGCAGAGCCACCGGGCGGCCGCAAGCGCCAGTGGGTTCTGTGGGGCGCCCTGTTGGCGGCGGTAGCGGTGCTGGGCGGCATGGCCTGGCGGTTGTTCCGCGCGCCGTCCGTGCCGCCGGATGCATCGACGTAATCGGCATTGCCCAAAGAAAACGGCGCCACCTGGGCGCCGTTTTCTTTGGCAGAGCGGATGTTCAGTGCGCGAAGGCGGGTTGAACGAACAGCGCAACGCACAAGGCGAAGCCCGCAAACCACATCAGCGAACGCAGCGGTGCCCAGTTGGCGAGATAGCATACCGTGTACAGCACGCGCACCACGATGAACGCGATGGCCAGCAGGTTGATGCGGTCGATGACGCCGCCGCCCAGGATGGCCACCAGCACGGCCACCGCAAAGAACGGAAACGCTTCAAAGTGATTCTGCTGTGCGGCTGCGGCACGGCCCGCTACGCCGGTTTGCTGTGCGAGCCACGCGCGCGGATTGCTGTTGTCGTACCGCGGGCCTTTGGCTTTGGCGATGCCGACGCACACGATCGGCAACACCGCTGCCACCAGAACGCACCAGAGGGCGATCGGCATGGTCAGTCTCCTGGATTGGGATGGGTGTGAAAGTGCCGCACCGTAGCACAAGGTGCGTTTTCAAACACCTGAGGCGCTAGTCGGTGCCCTGCACGGCAATGCGCACATCACCGAGCATGACCACCTGGCCCGCTCGAATCTTGGCGGTCTTGCGCAGTTCCGGCTGGCCGTCGACCGTGACCGCTCCGTCGGCGACAACAGCCTTGCCGGCGCCGCCGCTGTCGACCACGCCGGTGAGCTTGAGCAGCTTGTGAAGCTCGATGTATTCGGTGGTCAGGGCGAAATCGATATTGGGCATGAATGGAATGCGGGGTGATTGCGAGTTTATTGAGGCGTGGCTTCCACGCTGATATCGATGTCGACGCGGTCGCCCACATCGGGCAGGAAACGCGTCATGCCGAAGGCGCTGCGGGCAATGGCGAGGTGAAAATCGCCGCCGCAGACGTGACGCGTGCTGCCGGGCATTTTGTCGTCGCCGCAACTGAAGCGGCGCACCTCTAGCCGCACAGGCTGCGTCACACCGTGCAGCGTCAGCTGGGCTTCGATGGCGGCAAGCTTGCCGCCTTCCACTACAAAGCGGTCGCTGCGCAGGCGGATGACCGGAAACTGCGCGGCGTCGAGAAACTGCTCCGATTTCAGCACGCCATCCAGCACGCGCAGGCGCGTGTTGATGGAGTCGGCATCGACGGTGAAATCAAAGCCGCCCTGGCTGGTGGCTTCATCGAAGTTGATGGCGCCGTCGATCTTGTCGAAGCGGCCGCGCATCGTGCTGCGATCGAAATGCGATGCGCCGAAGTAGACCGACGTGTGCGCCAGGTCTGGCGCAAATGACGCGGCGAGGGCGGGGGTGGTGAACAACCCCGCCAGCAATACGATCCATGTACGCATGATGCCTCCGATATCAGAGGCCCATGGCGCGCATGGGCCTGTGCTTACTTGCCCCAGCTGTCCTTCAGGCCGACCACGCGGTTGAACACGGGCTTGCCCGGCTGCGAGTCGATGCGGTCTGCCACGAAGTAGCCATGGCGCTCGAACTGGAAGCGGTCTTCCGCCTTGGCCGTAGCCAGCGTCGGCTCCAGGAAGGCCTTGACGATCTTCTTGGAGTTCGGGTTGAGCGCATCCAGGAAGTTCTTGTCGCCCGAATCCGGCTGCGGGTCGCTGAACAGGCGGTCGTACAGGCGCACTTCAGCTTCCAGCGCATGTGCGGCGCTCACCCAGTGGATGTTGCCCTTCACCTTCACGCTGTCAGCACCCGGCGTGCCACTCTTCGTGTCCGGAATGATGTTGGCGTGCACGGCGGTGATGTTGCCGTCGGCATCCTTGTCGCAGCCGGTGCATTCGATCACATAGCCGTAGCGCAGGCGCACCTTGTTGCCCGGGAACAGGCGGAAGTAGCCCTTGGGAGGCGTCTCGGTAAAGTCCTCGCGCTCGATCCACAGCTCACGCGTGAGCGGGAATTCGCGGCGGCCGAGTTCGGGTTGCTTCGGGTGCACGGGTGCGGAGCACGGCTCGTTGAAATCGGCCGGCACGTTGTCGAGCACCAGCTTGACCGGGTCCAGCACGGCCACCGAGCGCGGCGCACGCGCGTCGAGGTCGTCACGCACGGCGCCTTCCAGGATGCTCATGTCGATCCAGCTGTCGGCCTTCGACACACCCACGCGTTCGCAGAACAGCTGGATCGATTCGGGCGTGTAGCCACGGCGGCGGATGCCAACGAGCGTCGGCATGCGCGGGTCGTCCCAGCCGTCGACGCGCTTTTCCGTCACCAGTTGCAGCAGCTTGCGCTTGCTGGTGATGGCGTAGGTCAGGTGCAGGCGCGCGAATTCGTATTGATGCGGCAGCGGGGCGGCCAGCACGCCGGCATCACGCAGGTGGTCGAGCACCCAGTCATACAGCGGGCGGTTGTTCTCGAACTCCAGCGTGCAGAGCGAATGTGTGATGTTCTCCAGCGCATCGGAAATGCAATGCGTGAAGTCGTACATCGGGTAGATGCACCATGCGTCGCCGGTGCGATGGTGATGCGCATGGCGGATGCGGTACAGCACCGGATCGCGCATCACGATGTTCGGCGCGGCCATGTCGATCTTGGCGCGCAGGACGTGCTCGCCGTCCTTGTACTTGCCGGCGCGCATGTCGCGGAACAGCGCCAGGTTTTCGTCGACCGAGCGGTCACGGAACGGCGACGGTGTGCCCGGGCGGGTGAAATCGCCGCGGTTGGCGGCGATCTGTTCGGCGCTCTGACTGTCGACGTAGGCCACGCCGCGCTGGATCAGTACCTCGGCAAAGCCGTAGAGCTGCTCGAAGTAGTCGCTGGCGTAGTACAGGTGTTCGCCGCCGGCATCGCTCCACGAATAGCCGAGCCAGTGCACGGCGTCGATGATGGAATCGACGTATTCGGTGTCTTCCTTGACGGGGTTCGTGTCGTCAAAGCGCAGGTGGCAGCGGCCGTTGTAATCGCGGGCCATGCCGAAGTTCACCCAGATGCTCTTGGCGTGACCGATGTGCAGGTAACCGTTGGGTTCCGGCGGAAAGCGCGTGACCACCGGCGGAATCGGCTGGCCAGTGGCGTCCTTGCGATCGGCGTAGGTGCCTTGCGCGAGGTCGGCGTCAATGATCTGGCGCAGGAAGTTGGACGTCGGGGCGGTGGCGTTGTCTTGGCTCATGGGAGTGCGTGATTCGGCAATCCCGGGATTTTACCGTGCCCGGCGCTCCGCGCCCCGGGACGCTATTTACGCTGGGCCAGGCCATCGAGCGCCTGTGCGCGCAACAGCTCATGCGAGGCGGTGAAGGTCTGTTGGCGCAGTTGTGCGATTTGCGCTGCCCGATCGGCATCCGACAGGCCGGCAAAGGCGTTGATGCGATCGCGTTCACGGGCGTACGCGTCGTAGCGGTTGCGCCAGTCGGCTTCCTCGCGGTTGCCCTGGATGAGGCGGTCGGCTACCAGGTTGTCCACCCCCCGGGCCGACAGGCGCTGGCGCATCTCTGCTTCGCTCATGCCCTGCTTTGTCCAGGTTTCCGTGTCGGCGGCGAGCTTGAGCGGGGCGGAGGCGTCGCGGCGCGCCTGTTGCACCGAGGCCGGCAGGCTGGCATCGATGGCGGCGATCCTGGCCGCGCGCTGTTCCTGCGTGAGCGACGGGTCTGCCATCACGGCAAGGCGCTCGAGTGCGGCGGCGTCCATGGCGTCGTCATCGCCGTACCAGGCCTGGGCGACGTCCGCTCCCAGGTATTGTCGACGCAGCGCGGTGCGCTCGCTCAACTGCTGGCGCAGCGTAGCGATCAGCTCCGGGCGCTGCTGGACTTGTTCGAGGGTCGGTTTGTTGTGGCCGGTGCTGGCGTTTTCAGCGGCTGCCTTGCGATAGACCAGGTAATGCTGCAACAACGATTGCGCCTCCGCCAGCGCCGGCGTGATCAGCTTGGCGCGCAGATGCGCCTCCGCCATCGACACCCGCTGAGCTTCGGGCAGCGACGCCGGCACGTCGAGGAAGTAGTCGAACACCGCGCGGTTGGCGGCTTCGACGATGAGGTGGCCGCGCGCATCCACCTGGAGCCCGTCCGGCGCCTGTGTGTCGGCCAGCTCGGGTGCCGGCGCGCCCGTCGTCGACGGTTCGCCGCCTGCACTGCCGATGAATGCCCCCTTGGCTGCCTGCGGCTGCGAAGCCACAGGCGTGTCAGGTGCGTCCGACGTGTGCCACCAGTAGACCCCGCCCGCGACCGATACCGCCACCAGTACGGCAACAACAAACGTCATAGGTTGTATCGATGGCGACAGGGGCTTCATCGTGGCAATCGGCGTTAGGCAATTCGAGGGTCAGAGGCCTGCAGTCTTCAGTCGATTGGCCTGCGTGCGGATCACCGCAACCGGGTCGGCCGCGCCCCAACCGATCAGACCGAGCAGCTGGTTGACCTCATCCAGGTGGTTCCACGCGTAATCCGTCGACAAGACCTGCCCGAACTTCGCGCTGCATACGGAGACAAGGCCGTCGTTCGTCCCCGAACCGCGCGCCTGCATGACGCCGCCGCTGAAAACCAGCACCGGATCAAATACGTCGAGCACGTTGGTGGCAGTGGAGCGGCCCGTCCACGAATACAGCTTCTGCACGTTGCCATTGCGCACGTCGGTGGCGCTGCCGGTGTTGCATCCGCTGGCGAGGCCCGCGCTGGGGAACGCCTTGTTGAAATCAGCCGCACCCGACGTCGACAGGATATGCAGCGCCGCAAAGCCGTTCTGCGGATTGCTGTTGCCGTTGAACCAGCCGAGCACCGAGCCGAATACGTCGGCACCGAGGTTCACGAGCGCCTGGAACGGCGCCGGTGTCGATTCCACAAAGTCCGCAAACTCCGACCCTTTGTGGGGCGTGCCAATGGTGGTGACGGAGGCCACGAGGTTCGGCACCACTGCCGCCGCATAGCGCGAGGTCAGGCCGCCCTGGCTGTGACCAATGAGGTTGACCTTGGCGGCGCCCGTGGCGGCAAGCACGCTGCGGATCTGGCTGACGAGCTGTTCTCCGCGCACGGTTTCATCGTTGAAGGCGGAGACATCGGCCACGTAGACATTGGCGCCGTTGGCACGCAGGTCTTCGGGGATCTGATACCAGTAATCGACCACGCCGAGAAACTTGCTGGTGCCCGACAGGCCATGCACCAACACGATCGGATACTTCGTCGCGGCATAGGTGCTGGCGGCCTGCGCCGGCGCGACGGCACCCAAGCTGAGGGCGGATGCGGCCAAGACGGCGGCTGCAGCGTGCGTGCGCAGGAAGCTGCGCGCTGATCCATACACAGCATGGAGCAGGGAAGTCTGTGACATTCGGTTGTCTCCTGGACATTGGATGGGTGGTCGACCTCTTTGGGCCGATCGCCCTCCGTTATCCGAAGCGCCGTGTCCGACGTCAACTGAAGTGGAGGTCTGGCTCTAATGCTGCGCCGCCGCGTGCGCAAATAAAAACCGGAGGGCGGGCCTCCGGCTTCGTAGGGTGCGATGCAGCAACGTCGCTTTCTTACTCTTCTTGAAACGCTTCCTCGCGTTTTCTGTTGATGACGGGCAGCGCCACCAGCAAAACCAGGATGCCCGCTGCAATCAGCAGCCCCATCGACAGCGGCCGCGTAACGAAAGTGGAGAAATCCCCGCGCGAGAGCAGCAGCGCGCGGCGGAAGTTCTCTTCCATCATCGGCCCAAGCACGAAGCCGAGCAGCATGGGCGCCGGTTCGCAGCGCAGCTTGACGAACATGTAGCCGATCAAGCCGAAGAGCGCGGTCTGGAAGATATCGAACGTCGTGTTCGACACCGAATACACGCCGATGCAGCAGAACACCAGGATGGCCGGATACAGGAAGCGATACGGCACCTTCAACAGGCGCACCCACACGCCGATCATCGGCAGGTTCAGCACGATCAGCATCAGGTTGCCGATCCACATCGAGGCGATGAGGCCCCAGAACAGCGCCGGGTTGCTGGTCATCACCTGCGGGCCGGGCTGGATGTTGTGGATGGTCATCGCGCCCACCATCAGCGCCATCACTGCGTTGGGCGGAATGCCGAGCGTGAGCAGTGGGATGAAAGACGTCTGCGCCGCAGCATTGTTGGCCGATTCCGGGCCCGCCACCCCTTCGATGGCGCCCTTGCCAAATTCGCTCGAATACTTCGAGGTTTTCTTCTCCAGCGAGTACGACGCGAACGATGCCAGCGTCGCGCCGCCGCCGGGCAGGATGCCCAGGAGCGAGCCCAGCGCCGTGCCGCGCAGTACGGCCGGGATCATGCGCTTGAAATCTTCGCGACTGGGCCAGAGGTTACGCACGTGCTCGACAAAGGTTTCACGATGCTCCTTCTGTTCGAGGTTGGCGATAATCTCGGCAAAGCCGAACACGCCCATCGCCACCGACACGAAGTTCAGCCCGTCGGCCAGCTCCGGCACGTCGAACGAATAACGCGCGGTGCCCGAGTTCACATCGGTGCCGACCAGGCCGAGCAGCAAGCCCAGCACGATCATCGCAATCGCCTTGACGAGCGAGCCCGACGCCAGTACCACCGCGCCGATCAGGCCCAGCACCATCAGCGAGAAGTATTCCGCCGGCCCGAAGTTGAACGCGAATTCCGACAGCGGCGTGGCAAATGCCGCCAGGACCAGCGTGGCCACGCAGCCTGCGAAGAACGAGCCCAAGCCCGCGGTGGCGAGCGCCACGCCCGCGCGCCCGCGCCGCGCCATCTGGTAGCCATCGATGGTGGTCACCACCGAAGAGGATTCACCCGGCAGGTTGACGAGGATGGCC
Source organism: Ralstonia sp. 110700041-2 (assembly GCF_056280165.1). NCBI lineage: Bacteria > Pseudomonadati > Pseudomonadota > Betaproteobacteria > Burkholderiales > Burkholderiaceae > Ralstonia > Ralstonia sp. 110700041-2. Next base: position 175,345 of record NZ_JBSFAI010000011.1, read on the forward strand.
GTGGTGGAACCGCCGTACTGTGCGCCGTAGTAGATGCCCGCCAGCATGATCAGCGCGGCCACCGGCGGCAGCGCGTACGTGGCGGGCAGCAGCATTGCGATCGTGGCGATGGGGCCAAGGCCGGGCAGTACGCCGATCAGCGTACCGAGCACGCAGCCGATGAACGCGTAGATCAGGTTCTGGATGGAAAGCGCGGTCGAAAAGCCGAGCGCGAGGTTGGCAAAGAGGTCCATGGTGTCGTGTGCCTCGCGCTCAATTGCCGATGAAGGCGGGCCACACCGGGAACTGCAGCTTGAGCCCGTAGACAAACGCCGCGAGGCTCATCACCACCATCACGATGGCGGTGCCGGCTGCGCCCTTGAGCGTGAACTCGTGGCTTGCCATGCTGGAGACCAGCACGAGCACCACAAGCGAGAGCACCAGCCCCAGCGGTTGCAGCAGCAGCCCGAACAGCACCACGGAGCCGAGAACCCACAGCAGCGTTTTGACGTCCCAACGCGGAATGCGGTCGACCACGCCCTTGCGCGACAGCGATTGCACGACCACCACCACGCCCAGCAGCACAAGCACCACGCCCAGCCAGAACGGGAAGTAGCCCGGGCCCATGCTGCTGGCGGTGCCCATGCGGTAGCTGCGCGCCAGAATGGCAAACGCCGCACCGGCGACGATGAACATGACGCCGGATGCAAAGTCCTGGTGACTGCGGATCACCGGACGACCTCGTGGATCGTTCTGCAAGTCTGGTCTCCTTGGGATGGCGTGCCGCGCGGGTTAGGCGGGCCGCCTTATGCCTGGTAAGGCGACCAAGTTTGCACGCTAAGCAGACCGGCTTTCAAGCAGCTTGCGGAGGGGAGGGCATGCCGCTTCATGAGCCGGCGCGGCGCCCCGGGCAAACGGTTCAGGGTTTGTCCCTAGCGTTGCCCTGAGCAACATTGGGGCCGCACCACGCGGTTGCGCGTCCCCCGGTGCAATTACATGCCGATACCGCGCGCCATCAGCACGGCCGCCAGCGGAATGAAGATGATCAGGTGCGACTCGACCATGACCCAGCGGCGCGTCTTGGCAATCTCCGACGGCGTGGGCACGAAGTCGGGCAGCGTCTTGCCCTGCTTCTTCCAGCGCAGGATGTTGATGGTCGGAACAATCGACATCAGCCCCACGAGAATGAACAGGCCCACCTTGACGTGGAATACCGGGTTGTGGACATAGAACGCGTAGCCCTTGGCGCCGTAGAACACGCGCAGCAACCCCGTGATCAGCACCGCGAGTGCAGCAAAGCCGAACACGGCGTCATAACGTGCCAGGCGCTTGCGGATCTCGGGCGTCATGTCCGGGCGCAGCACCACGGCCTCGGCGGTGAGAAAAACGATCAGCGTGAAGATCGAGATGTAATGCAGGTAAGCCAGCAACGCATCAAGCCACATGTTGACCTCATCAGGGTGGGGAAGGGTTGGCGTGGATTGCAGGGCTCAGATCACGCCGCGCGCGCGCAGCGTTTCGATCTGCTCCCTGTTCAGGTTCAGCACGTCGCGCAGCACAGCCTCGGTGTGTTCGCCCAGCAGCGGCGGGTGGCTTGCGGCCTTGGGCGGCGTGGCGCTCATCTTGACGGGGCTGCCGACAAGCTTGACGGTGCCGGCGCTGGGGTGAGGCAGGTCGACGCGCAGGCCGCGCGCCTGCACCTGCTCGTTGTCGAACACCTCGTCGAGCGAATTGATCGGGCCGCACGGCACACCGGCGGCTTCGAGCTTGTCGATCCATTCGCCTTTGCTCAAGCGCTTGACCATCTCGGCCAGGATCGGCACCAGCACGTCCCGGTTGGCCACGCGCTGCGGGTTGGTGGCAAAGCGCGGGTCGTCGGCCAGCTCGGGCATGCCGCCGGCCTCGACAAAGCGCCGGAACTGGCCGTCGTTGCCGACTGCCACGATGATCCAGCCGTTGGCCGCCTGGAACGTCTGATACGGCACGATGTTCGGATGCGCATTGCCCCAGCGCTTGGGCGCCTGGCCGCTGGCGAGGTAGTTGGTGTTCATGTTGGCCAGCATGGCGACCTGCACGTCGAGCAACGCCATGTCGATGTACTGGCCTTCGCCCGTGCGGTCCCGGTGCGCGAGCGCGGCGAGCACGGCCACGGTGGCGTACATGCCGGTCATCAAATCCGAGATGGCCACGCCGGCCTTTTGCGGACCGCCGCCGGGCAGGTCGTCGCGCTCGCCGGTCAGGCTCATGAAGCCGCCCATGCCTTGCACGATGAAGTCATAGCCGGCGCGGGCGGCGTAAGGACCGGTCTGGCCGAAGCCCGTGATGGAGCAGTAGACGAGGTCTGGCTTCACGGCCTTGATCGATGCGTAGTCGAGCCCGTATTTCGCGAGCTGGCCGACCTTGTAGTTCTCGAGCACCACATCGGCGTGCGCGGCGAGCTGGCGGACGATGTCCTGGCCCTCGGGCGTGCTGATGTCGACCGTGATCGAGCGCTTGTTGCGGTTGGCGGCCAGGTAGTAGGCGGCCTCGGCGGTGTCCTGGCCGGCTTCGTCCTTGAGCCACGGCGGGCCCCAGGTGCGCGTGTCGTCGCCGGCGCCCGGGCGCTCCACCTTGATGACGTCGGCGCCGAAATCGGCGAGGTTCTGTGCGCACCAGGGGCCGGCAAGTACGCGGGTCAGGTCGAGAACACGGAGATGGCTCAGAGCGCCCATGGATTGACGAATCGACACGATTGGAACGGGTGCACTCTACACCACGCGCCGGGGTACCCCCAGCCCCATGCGACGAATGGGCGCTAACACATTAGCAACCCCGTATAATCAATGGTTTGCACTGATCCAAGATGCGCCGGGCGGTTGCCCCAGGCGCCATGCTGACTCCGGCACCCCGCGACATGAAAGCCTCCGATATCCGCCAAAAATTCCTGACGTTCTTTGAGGGCAAGGGCCACACCGTGGTGCGCTCCTCGCCGCTGGTGCCGGGCAACGACCCGACGCTGCTGTTCACCAACTCCGGCATGGTGCAGTTCAAGGACGTCTTCCTCGGTACCGACAAGCGGCCGTACGTGCGTGCGGCCTCCGTGCAGCGCTGCCTGCGCGCCGGTGGCAAGCACAACGACCTGGAAAACGTCGGCTATACGGCGCGCCACCACACGTTCTTCGAAATGCTTGGCAACTGGTCGTTCGGCGACTACTTCAAGCGCGACGCACTCGTGTGGGCGTGGGAGCTGCTGACGCAGGAATACAAGCTGCCGGCCGAGAAGCTGTGGGCCACCGTCTACCAGACCGACGACGAGGCCTACGACATCTGGACCAAGGTCATTGGCCTGCCGCCCGAGCGCGTCGTGCGCATCGGCGACAACAAGGGCGCGCCGTACGCCTCCGACAACTTCTGGCAGATGGCCGAAACCGGCCCGTGCGGCCCGTGCTCGGAAATCTTCTACGACCATGGCCCCGACGTCTGGGGCGGCCCCCCGGGAAGCCCGGAAGCCGACGGCGACCGCTACATCGAAATCTGGAACAACGTGTTCATGCAGTTCGATCGCCAGCTCGATCCGGCGACCGGCGAATACACGCTGACCCCGCTGCCCGCACCGTGCGTCGACACGGGCATGGGCATGGAACGCCTGGCTGCCATCCTGCAGCACGTGCACAGCAACTACGAGATCGACCTGTTCCAGGCGCTCATCGCTGCCGCCGCGCGCGAGACCAACACCAAGGATCTGGCCAACAACTCGCTGCGCGTGATTGCCGACCACATCCGCGCATGCTCGTTCCTGATCGTCGACGGCGTGATCCCGGGCAATGAGGGCCGTGGCTATGTGCTGCGCCGGATCATCCGCCGCGCCATCCGCCACGGTTACAAGCTCGGCTGCCGCGCAGCGTTCTTCCACAAGCTCGTGGACGACCTCGTCGCGCAGATGGGCGAGGCCTATCCGGAGTTGCGCGAGGCGCGCGACCGTGTGGTCGAAGTGCTGCGTACGGAAGAGGCGCGCTTCTTCGAGACCATCGAGCACGGCATGTCGATCCTCGACGCCGCGCTGGGCGAGCTGAAGACCTCGGGTGCCAAGATGCTCGACGGCGAACTGGCCTTCAAGCTGCACGACACCTACGGTTTCCCGCTGGACCTGACGCAAGACGTCTGCCGCGAGAACGACGTGATCGTCGACGAAGCGGCCTTTGACGCCGCCATGAACCGCCAGCGCGAGCAGGCACGCGCGGCCGGCAAGTTCAAGATGGCCGCCGGCACGCTCGACTACACCGGCGACAAGACAACGTTCCACGGCTACGAGCAGCTCGTGCGCGAAACCGCGCGGGTGACGGCGCTGTTTGTGGATGGCGCATCGGTGCAGGAAATGCACCCGGGCCAGACCGGCGTGGTGGTGCTGGACCACACCCCGTTCTATGCGGAATCGGGCGGCCAGGTTGGCGACCAGGGCACGCTCAAGGCTGCGACCGTCTGGTTTGATGTGGTCGACACGCTCAAGGTGCAGCCGGACGTGTTCGGCCACCACGGCGAGCTGCGCACCGGCGTGCTGAAGGTTGGCGATGCCGTGGCGGCGGAGGTGGACGCAGTGCGCCGCGCGCGCACCATGCGCAACCACTCGGCCACCCACCTGATGCACAAGGCTCTGCGCGAAGTGCTGGGCAGCCACGTGCAGCAGAAGGGCTCGCTGGTGGATGCAGAAAAAACCCGCTTCGACTTCTCGCACAACGCACCGATGACGCCGCTGCAGATTCGCGAAGTGGAAGCCCGCGTCAACGCAGAAATTTTCGCCAACGCGGCCACGAGCGCCCAGCTTATGGGCTTTGACGACGCAGTCAAGAATGGCGCAATGGCCCTCTTCGGCGAGAAGTACGGCGACGAAGTGCGCGTGCTGTCGATCGGTTCGTCGAAGGAACTGTGTGGCGGCACGCACGTGGCGCGCACGGGCGACATCGGCCTGTTCAAGATCGTGAGCGAATCGGGCGTGGCGGCGGGGATTCGCCGTGTGGAAGCCATCACTGGCGACAACGTGCTGCATTACCTGCAGACGCTCGATACGCGCATCAACGAAGCGGCTGCCGCACTGCGTGCGCAGCCGTCGGAACTGACGTCGCGCATCGTGCAGGTGCAGGACCAGGTCAAGACGCTCGAGAAGGAACTGGAGCGCCTGAAATCGAAGCTGGCCGCAAGCCAGGGCGACGAACTCGTGAGCCAGGCCGTGGACGTTGCCGGTATCAAGGTGCTGGCTGCCAAGCTGGACGGCGCCGATGCCAAGACGCTGCGCGAGACCATGGACAAGCTCAAGGACAAGCTGCAGACCGCAGCCATCGTGCTGGGCAGCGTGAGCGACGGCAAGGTTGCGCTGATTGCGGGCGTGACGGCTGACGCCACGGCCAAGGTCAAGGCGGGCGAGCTGGTCAACTTTGTCGCCCAGCAAGTCGGCGGCAAGGGCGGCGGCCGCCCGGACATGGCCCAGGCCGGCGGCACGGAGCCGGACAACCTGCCGCAGGCGCTGGCCGGCGTGGCAGCGTGGGTGCAGCAGAAGGTTTGATGTAACGCGTTCGACAAGAATGCGCTAGACGGCGCGCGCTCCCGGCAACGGGGCGCGCGCCGTTTTGTTTGGAGGCGATCAGGGCGGTGGCGTGGTGTCCAGCAGGAAGACGCGCAGGCGCTCATTTCGGTCGCCATGGCGGGCGCCCGACCAGAACTGGGTCCACTCGGAGAACCTGAGCGGCGCCTCACAAACCTGAGCAACGGATTTCCGTGGGGCAGGCCGCGCGACTTTCGGGGCACAGCGCGCCCTCCGTTGGGGCTTGTCTGCGCCATGAGAACAAGCGGGGAATGTCGCCCGGCTGGAGACAGGCCCAGCCGTGGCCTATACCGGGAAAACGTTGCCGATTGTGTAGCGATTGCGTGCCCCTTGGCAGGCAATTTGCATCGGTGGCGCGCGCTGTTCCCCACAGCGCGGGTTGATCCCATCCCTATCCCCAAATCCGAGGAGAACCATGAGCGTCCTATCTGACAAGGTTGACGCCCCGCCACCGCAGCCGCCGCACCGGCTGCTCGGGCGCAAAGGCAAACGATTGGCCCGTGCCGTCGCGGTTGGCGCATTGCTGGCGGCGGGCGTTGGCGCGTCGACGCAGCCGGGTGCTCAACTCGCACCGGAATCGCACGCGCGCAAGGTCAAGGTGCTGATCATCAGCATGTTCGCGCCCGAGGCGCAGCCGTGGATCGACAAGCTTGGCCTCACGCAGGATGTGCCGGTGCCGGGCCTGTCCATCGACTATCCGAACGTGCATTGCAACGCCAGCGACGTCTGCCAGCTCACCACGGGCATGGGCAAGGCGAATGCGGCGTCGTCGGTGTCGGCGCTGATCTACAGCGGCAAGTTCGATCTACAGCGCACGTACTTCCTTGTGGCTGGCATTGCGGGGATCGACCCGTCGCAGGGCACGCTCGGCAGCGCGGCGTGGGCGCGCTTCCTCGTCGACAGCGACATTGCGTGGGAGATCGACGCGCGCGAGGTGCCCGCCAACTGGCCCGGCGGCTTCATCGGCATCAACACGCAGGGCCCCGGACAGAAGCCGCCGCTGGATTACAAGACCGAAGTCTTTCGCGTGAACGAGGCGCTGCTGCAGAAGGCGCTGGCGCTCTCCAAGGGCGCGGTGTTGGACGACAACGCCACCGCGCGCGCCTATCGCGCCAACTACCCGAGTGCACCGGCCAACCAGCCGCCTTCCGTCGTGCAATGCGACACCGCTGCCGGCAACACATACTGGCACGGCGCCAAGCTGGGCGAGCGCGAAGCAGCCTGGGTCAAGCTGCTGACGGACGGGCAGGGCACGTACTGCACCACGCAGCAGGAAGACAACGCCACGTTCGAGGCGCTCACGCGCGGCTCCAAGGCAGGCCTGCTCGACCTGCAGCGTGTGGCCGTGCTGCGCACCGCGTCCAACTTCGATAGGCCGTATCCGGGGCAGACGCCGTACGACTCGCTGGTCAACAGCAACTCGGGCGGGTTCGTGCCGTCGCTCAACAACCTGTATCTGGCGGGCGGCCCGCTGGTCAACGAGATCGTCACGCGCTGGAGCGTGTGGAAACACGGAGTGCCTTCGCCATGATCGATTCCCCACTCAAGACCCCCATGCGATCCATCGCCAGGCTCTGCGCGATCGGTGCCGCGGCGCTGACCTTGAACAGCTGTGCGTTTGACGGCGTCAAGGTCATCGTCATCAACATGTTTCAGGGCGAAGCCCAACCCTTTATCGACCGTTACGATCTGAAGGAGAAGGTCTATATCTCCGGCCTGTCGCCCGACGCGCCGAACATGCTGTGCAACTACGACGGCATCTGCCAGGTCACCACGGGCATGGGGTATGCGAATGCGGCGTCGACGATTTCTGCGTTGCTCTATCGCAGCAAGCTGGACCTCTCGCACACCTACTTTGTGATTGCCGGCATTGCGGGCATCGATCCTGGGCAGGGGACGGTGGGCTCGGCGGCGTGGGCGCGGTATGCGGTCGATTACGGTCTCTCGCACGAGATCGATGCGCGCGAGATGCCGGCCGGCTGGCCGTACGGCTACTTCGGCATCGGCACGAAGGGCCCGGGCGAGAAGCCGCCGATGGACTACCGCACCGAAGTGTTCCAACTCAACGAGACGTTGCTGCAGAAGGCGTACACGCTGTCGAAATCGGCGACGCTGGAAGACAGCCCCGAGGCCATCGCCTTCCGCAAGAACTACGCATATGCGCCGGCCAACCAGCCACCCGCCGTCATCCAGTGCGACGTGGCTTCCGCCGATACATGGTGGGCCGGCCGCAACCTCGGACAGCGCGCGCGTGACTGGGTGAAGACGATGACCGATAACAAGGGCACCTACTGCACGACGGCGCAGGAAGACAACGCCACGCTCGAAGTGTTGACGCGCGGCGCCCGTGCCGGGAAGGTCGATTTCAGCCGCGTGGCACTGCTGCGCGCCGGGTCCGACTTTGACCGTCCGTACGACGGCCAGACCGCCTCCGACGGGCTCATCAACTATGCGCAGCAGGGTGGTTTCGTGCCGGCCACACACAACCTTGTCAATGCGGCCAAGCCGTTGTTGGACGACATCGTGCAGCACTGGCCCCAGTGGAAACAGGGGGTGCCGGCGAATTAACACTTGCTGACATCACATTTCAATCTATATAATGCGAATCATTCTCATTTGATAGAAGGCTAGGGCGAATGCTCAACCGCTGACCATCGCTCCAGCCGGGCGAGCCAGCGGGTTTCCACCTGCCAGCCAACGGATCGACGCGCCGCGTGATGTATTGCGGCGCGTTTTCTCTTCTCTCAGCGCATTTCCGCGCGTCCGGTTTCGCCAATCCTGATCGACCCTTTGCCCGCGATGAACCGTCATCTCGCGGCTCGCGCCTTCTCGTGCGCGCTCGCCGCCATTCCTCTTGCCGTTTCCACATTGGCGCATGCCGAAGCAGGCCAGCCGGCTGCAGGCGGCGCCACGGTGGACCTCAACGAGACGACTATCACGGCAGGCAGCCAGCGGGGCTTTGCAGCCAGCACGGCACAGGTCGGAGCGTTCCGCGGGATGGCGTTGCGCGACATTCCCGCCACCGTGAACGTGGTCACGCGCGAGGCGCTTGATGCGCAGCAGGACACGTCGCTGTACGACGCGCTGCGCAATACGGCGGGCGTGACGCGCCAGCAGCTTTCAGGCGAAACGTTCGACAACCTCGCCATCCGCGGCGTGACGCTGGAGAACCGTACCAATTTCCGCTTCAACGGCTCAATGCCCTTGGCAGCACTCGCGGCGATCCCGCTGGAAGACAAGGAACGCGTGGAGGTGCTGAAAGGCGTGTCGGCGCTGTATTACGGCTACACGACGCCGGGCGGCGTGGTGAACCTCGTCACCAAGCGGGCGGGCAACACGCCGGTCACCACGCTGGGCATGCAGTTCGACAGCAACGACACCGTGGTCGGCACGCTCGACGTGGGGCGCCGCTTCGGTGAAGACAATCAATACGGCCTCCGTTTCAACGCGGCGGGCGGCTCGTTGCAGTCACCTACCAACGGCATTGACGGCACGCGCCAGCTTGCCGCCGTGGCCTTCGACTGGAAGGTCAACAGCCGGCTCAGCCTGAAAGCCGACGTGGAATATTCGCGCAAGGTCATCATCGAACAGTCGGTGGTGACGCTGCCCGCCGCCAAAAACGGCGTCATCACCTTGCCGGCAATGCCCGACCCGAGCAAACGCATTTCGCCGGGTTGGGCCGACTTTGACGGCAACAACACAAACGCGTTGCTGCGTGCCGATTACGCGCTCGCCGATGCATGGCTGCTGACGGTGGAGGGTGGCGTGTCGGAGACGGCGCGGACGCGGGCGTTCTCCGAATTTCGGCTGACGAACATGCTGACGGGTGCCGGCACGCTGTCCGGCCAGCGGCAGAGCGGTCGCTGGAATACCAGCCACGTGCGGGTAGACGTTTCCGGTACCGAGAAGACGGGGCGGATCACGCATGACCTGACCTTTGGCGTTGCGCGATCCGACATGCGCCAGGCGGCCGTGTACTCGGACCGCTTCTCCGGCGCGCAGAACCTGTACAACCCGGTCGACCTCGGCTGGTTGCCGACCACTGGCACGGGCTTCACCGCCGAGCAGCGCGCCGTAGACACCGGCGTCTACGCGCTGGATCGCATGACGCTGTCAGAGCACTGGCAGGTGATCGCTGGCCTGCGCTACACGCGCTACACCAGCGAGCAGGCGCCCAACCATTACGAAGCCAGCAAGACCACGCCGCTGGGGGCGGTCATCTACAAGTTCACGCCGGCCCTGTCGGCGTATGCGTCGTACGCGCAAGGCCTGGAAGCTGGCGCACGCGCGCCCAACACGGCCGCCAACGCCAATGTGGCCATGCCGCCAGCGCTGTCGGAGCAAAAGGAACTCGGCCTGCGTTACGAAACACCGGCCGGCACACAGCTCGCCGCTGCCGTGTACGACATCGACCGCGCGGCAGCGTACACCAACGACGCCAATATCTTCGTGCAAGACGGTCGCGAGCGCATCCGCGGTATCGAGCTGACGGCGCAGGGCCGCGTCACCCAGGATTTGTCGCTGCTAGCCTCGGCCGGCTGGACGGACGCGAAGTTCCGCGGCGTCGGCAACGGCCTCGACGGAAAAACGCCGGAAAACACGCCGCGCAGCACTGCCAGCGTCTTTGCCGAATACACGTTGCCGATGCTGCGTGCTGTCTCGTTCAACGCGGGCGCCTACTACCTTGGCCCACGACCTGTGAACGACGCCAACCAAGCAGAGCTGGGCGGCACGACGCTCTTCAGTGCAGGCGTGCGCTATGTGACGCGCATCTCAGGCAAGCGGGCAACGCTGCAGTTCAATGTCGACAACCTGACCGACAAGCGCTACTGGGCGGGCGCCGGCAACAACCGTCTGTCGATGGGGGCGCCGCGGCTGTTCAAGCTCGGCATGAAGATCGATCTGTGATGCGGGTCAGCCGCCGGCGGCTTTCTTTACCGCGCCCAGCACTTCCATCGGCAGCGGGAAGACAATCGTCGAGCTTCTGTCGCCCGCAATCTGCGTGAGCGTCTGCAGATAGCGCAACTGGATCGCCTCGGGCTGCTGGGCCAGCATGCGTGCAGCTTCCAGCAGCTTTTCCGATGCCTGCAGTTCGCCTTCCGCGTGGATGACCTTGGCGCGGCGTTCGCGCTCGGCCTCGGCCTGGCGGGCGATGGCGCGGATCATCGATTCGTTCAGGTCGACGTGTTTGATCTCCACGTTCGCGATCTTGATGCCCCACGGGTCGGTCTGGATGTCGAGCACCTTCTGGATGTCGAGGTTGAGCTTTTCGCGCTCGGCCAGCATCTCGTCCAGCTCGTGTTTGCCCAGGATGGCCCGCAGCGTCGTCTGGGCGAGCTGGCTGGTCGCTTCCAGATAGTTGGCCACCTGGATGATGGCGCGCTCCGGATCGACCACCCGGAAGTACACCACCGCATTGACCTTGACCGACACGTTGTCGTGCGAGATCACATCCTGCGGCGGCACGTCCATCACCACCGTGCGCAGATCCACGCGCACCATTTGCTGGATCGCCGGCACGATCAGCACCAGCCCCGGCCCCTTCACGCGCCAGAAGCGGCCCAGCAGAAACACCACGCCGCGCTCGTATTCGCGCAGCACCCGGAACGACGAGATGACCAGCAGCACGGCCAGGAAGATCAGGCCGCCTGCGCTGAAGAAGCCGTAAAGCATTTTTCTTCTCCTTATGAAGACGCGGCGAGGGGGGCAACGGGTTCCACCATCAGTGTCAGCCCACGCCGGGCGATCACACGCACCTGATCGCCACGCGCGATGCCACCATCGCAGCGCACGCGCCAGCGCTCGCCATGGATGCGCGCCCAGCCGTCGCTGTCGGCATCGGCGTCCGGTGTATCGACGTCCACTACTTCGCCTGTCATGCCGATGAGCGTATCGCCGCCGGTCACGATCGGCCGCCGTCGCGCACGCACCGCCAGGCTGGAGAGCGCTAGAACAACGGTCAGGCTTACGAAGGCCAGTCCGATGATGAGCGGAAGCGGCACGCCAAAGCCCGGCGTTTGCGTATCGATCAGCATCACCGCACCCAGCACGAACGCAACGATGCCGCCCACGCCGAGCGCGCCGAACGTCGGCAGGAATGCTTCAGCCACCATACAGCCGAGGCCAAGTGCAATGAGGGCGAGCCCCGCGTAGTTGATCGGGAGCATCTGCAGCCCGTAGAGCGCCACCACGATGCACACGGCGCCGAGGATGCCGGGCACGACCATGCCAGGGGTCGAGAATTCGAAGATCAGTGCATACACGCCCACCGTCAGCAGTAGCAGCGCCAGGCTTGGGTCGGTAATGACGCCGAGGAAGTGATTGCGCCAGTCGGGCTCCAGCGTGACGATGGTTGCCTCGGCTGTACGCAGCGTGACGTCGCCGGCGGACGTGCGCACCGCGCGGCCGTCGACTTGCTTGAGCAGATCAGGAAGGCTTGCGGCAACAAGGTCGACCACGTGCTGGCTGGCGGCTTCGGTCGCGTCGAGGCTCACGGCCTCACGCACGGCCCGCTCGGCCCATTCCGCGTTGCGACCGCGCAGTTGCGCCAGCCCGCGGATGTACGCCGCCGCGTCGTGCATCTGCTTGCGGGCGAGGGTGTCTTCGTTGCTGGAAGGGGCGGCTGGTGCGCTTGCCGGCTTGGCGCCGTCGCCGGGGCTCGGGGCATGGCCGCCCATGCCGATCGCCACGGGAGACGCCGCACCCAGGTTCGTGGCGGGCGCCATCGCCGCAACGTGGCAGGCGTAGAGGATGTAGGTGCCGGCGCTTGCTGCCCGCGCGCCACCGGGGGCGACGTAGCCCGCCACCGGCACGGGCGACGCAAGGATGGCCTGAATGATCTGGCGCATCGACGCATCGAGGCCGCCGGGCGTATCCATTTGCAGCACAACAAGCTGCGCTCCCTGATCGCGTGCCTGTTGCAGGCCGCGGATTACGTAGGCTGCGCTGGCCGGCCCAATGGCACCGGTGACCGGCAACACCACGACCGGAGCGGCTGCCCCGGCAAGGCTGGTCCAGACCGCGGCGATGACCGCTGCCAACCATCCCATCCAACGCCGCATCCGCAACGACGGTCGCATTCGCGCCTCCGTCCGTGATTGCCGCGCTTTGCCCGATCAGACCGGCGGCACGGTCCCAGTATCCGGTTTCAGTTTAGGCGGCAATGGCTTCCCGCGCGGTTTTGCTTGCCGCTGCTTGGGGCTCGCTCAGCACCTGCACGAGCGCCTGCAGGGCGGGTCCAGCCATGTCGCGGTGCCAGGCAAGCAGCGTGTCGACACGGCCCGGCTTGCCGAGCGCGTGGATGCTGATTTCCGGGGCGTTCGTATACAGCTCGAGCACCGAGCGGGGCACCAGCGCCACACCAATGCCGGCCGCCGCGCACGCGATGATGGCGTGGTACGAGCCAAGCTCCAGCACGCGGGACGGCACCACGCCGTCTGCGGCGAACCAGTCTTCGATCAATTGCCGATAGGCGCAGCCAGGTTCGAACGCGAGCATGCCGGCAGTCTGCACGTCCGCCGCGCGGCGGATCGGTGGATGGGCGCGGTGGGCAATCAGCACCAGCTCTTCGGCAAATGCCGGCAGCGTCGTCATGGCGGCGCGCGTGTTGTTCAGGCAAGCCGTTTCGGCAACGAACGCGCAATCGACTTCAAAGTTCGATAGCGCCTGAAGAGAGTGGCGCGTGGTCATCGTCACCAGTTCGAGCTGTACGCGCGGCCAGCGTTGATGCAGCGTGGCCAGCAGGGCAGGAAGGCGGCTGGCCGCCGTGCTTTCCATCGAGGCGATGCGCAGGCGCCCGTGCGGCTCGCTCGGCTGCACGGCCTGGCGGGCCTCGGCGGCCAGACGGAGGATGTCGTCGGCGTAGGTCAGCAGGGTCTGTCCGGCGGGCGTCAGCACCATGCGCTTGCTTTCGCGCACGAACAGCTGCACGCCGAGTGACGCTTCGAGCTGGCGGATGCGTGTCGTCACATTCGACTGCACGCGATTCAACTGCTGGGCCGCCCGCGTGACGCCGCCTTCCCGCACGACCGTCCGGAAGATCTCTAGCGAGGACAGATCCATGATGTATCTCAAATGCTAATGGGTTCGTTCAATATAATTCATTTTTCAGGATGAACGGCCTTGCGTACGATGAAGTGCCGATTTCCCCATCCAGGCCCTTCCATGGAGCACACGCTGTCGTCCACCCCAGCCTTGTCCGCCGCGCATTCCCAGCGGGCCGCCGCCTGGCGCGTGGCGGTTGCGGGCATGGTTGCGCTGTCCGTGGCGATGGGCATCGGCCGCTTCGCCTTCACGCCGATCTTGCCGATGATGCTTCACGACGGCAGCTTGACGCTGGCCCAGGGCAGTTGGCTGGCCACCGGCAATTACCTGGGCTATTTCGTGGGCGCGCTGGCCTGCATGGCGGTGCGCGGCGATGCAGCGCGCCTCATCCGCACCGGTCTGGTTGCGACGGTGCTGCTGACCGCCGGAATGGGCGTGTTGCAAGGGCAGCCTGCGTGGCTTCTGCTGCGCTTTGCGGCCGGTATGGCCAGCGCGCTGGTGTTCGTCTTTACGGCGGGCTGGTGCCTGCATCGGCTGACCGAACTGGGCCACGTGGCGCTCGGCGGCATCATTTTCTGCGGGCCCGGTCTCGGCATCGCCATTCCGGGCCTGGCGGCCAGCGGCATGGTTGCACTGGGGTGGCACGCAACGTCGGCATGGATAGCGTTTGGCGTGCTGTCGGCGCTGCTCTCGGCGGCGGTGTGGTCGACCATCCGGCCTGAAGTGCATGCGCATGCCGCTCCGGCGCCGGCTGTATCCGGGACCGCACCCGGCCTGGATGCGCCCATCAGCGCGCTTACGCTCGCCTACGGCCTGGCCGGCTTTGGCTATATCATCACCGCCACGTTTCTGCCCGTGATCGCGCGCAAGGTGCTGCCGGCGGGTTCGGTCTGGCCCGATCTGTTCTGGCCGATGTTCGGTGCGGGCGTGGCCCTTGGCGCATTCCTTTCAACCCGGATCAGCCTGGCGCGCGACAACCGCTCGCTGCTGGCCACGGCCTACGCCATGCAGGCGGTTGCTGTGACTACCAGCATCGTGTGGCCAACGGTGGCGGGGCTTGCGCTTTCCAGCACGCTGCTCGGGCTGCCATTCACGGCGATCACGCTGTTCGCCATGCGCGAGGCCCGCCGGCTCTGGCCGCATGCCGCGCCGCGTCTGATGGGGCTGATGACGGCCGCGTATGGCATCGGCCAGATCGCCGGGCCGCCGCTGGCGAACCGGCTGTTTGCGGCCACGGGCGGCTTCAATGCATCGCTTGCCGTGGCAGCCGTGTCGCTCGTGGCCGGCGTGGTCATCTTTCTTGTGGTCAAGCGCGTGGCCCCGGCGCGTGCGTGATGCGCGGCATGTGAAGGCGCCCACCACGCGGTCGACGCGCCCGTTCTAGAATGCCTCCTCCATTGGAGGAGCCTCATGTCTTTTGCCTTGCGCCCCGATGCCGTTGTGCCCGGCGGCGAGATCAGCCAAGCCGAGCGCGCTGTGCGGGTCGACCTTGCCGCCGCGTACCGACTGGCCGCGCTCAACGGTTGGGACGATCTGGTCTACACCCATCTGTCTGCGTCCGTGCCGGGAGAGCCCGATCACTTCCTGATCAACGCTTTTGGCCTCGCGTTCGACGAGATCACCGCATCCAACCTGGTCAAGATCAATGGCCGCGGCCAGCTCGTCGGCATCTGGCCCGATGCGGCCACGCATCCCTCCGTTAACGTGACCGGTTTCGCATTGCACGCAGCCGTGCACGCCGCCCGGCCCGACGCGCAGTGCGTGATCCATCTGCATAACACGGCGGGCATTGCCGTGTCTGCGCAGAAGCACGGGCTGTTGCCGCTGTCTCAGCATGCGCTGCGGTTTCACCGGCGCATCGCGTATCACGATTACGAAGGCCTTGCGTTCACGCCGGAAGAGGGCAGCCGCCTTACCGCATCGTTGGGCAACCGTTTCGCCATGTTGCTGCGCAATCACGGAACGCTGACCATCGGCCGTACCGTGGCCGAGGCGCACGTGCTGATGGCCACGCTCATCAAGGCATGCGAGATCCAGATCCACGCGCTTGCCGGCGGCGAGGTCGTCGCGCCCGCGCCGGAAGTGGCAGATCGGGCGGCAGAACAGCTCGAAGATGGCGGCGCCATCGAAGGCGTGATCGAGTGGCCGGCGCTGTTGCGCAAACTGGATAAAATCGACGCTTCGTATCGCGACTGACGCGACTGATATAACCGCCGCGACTATCAGAGCGACGCACCAAACAGGAGACACCATGCCGACTTTCCATATCGAGATGTTCGAGGGCCGCAGCGTTGAGCAGAAGAGGAAGCTCGTCGAAGAAGTGACGCGTGTCACGTGCGAATCGCTGGGCTGCGCGCCGGGCGCCGTCGACATCATCATCACCGACATCAAGCGCGAGAACTGGGCCACCGGCGGCGTGCTGTGGTCCGAACAGAAGTAGCCCGTCTTCCACTCCCATTTGCCGGCCCGCCATGCAGCCCAAGCAGCATTTCGCCTCAGACAACTACTCGGGCTTTTGCCCGGAGTCGCTGAAGTATTTCCTGGAGGCCAACAGCAGCGGCCACGAGCCGGCCTATGGCGATGATTCCTGGACGCAGCGCGTGTGCGACCGCATCCGCGACCTGTTCGAGACCGATTGCGAAGTCTTCTTTGTCTTCAACGGCACGGCCGCCAATTCGCTGGCGCTTTCGTCGCTATGCCAGTCGTATCACTCCGTGATCTGCCACGAGCTGGCGCACATCGAAACGGACGAATGCGGCGGCCCGGAGTTCTTCTCCAACGGCTCCAAGCTGCTGACCGCCAAGGGCGAGAACGGCAAGCTCACGCCGGATGCGGTCGAAGCGCTCGTCACGCGGCGCTCCGATATCCACTACCCGAAACCGAAAGTGGTTTCGCTGACGCAATCGACCGAAGTCGGCACCATCTATACCGTGGACGAGGTCCGCGCGATTGCCGCGATTGCCAAGCGTCGCCAGTTGCGCGTGCACATGGACGGCGCGCGTTTTGCGAATGCGGTGGCGTCGCTCGGCGTGCATCCGTCGGAGATTACCTGGCGCGCCGGCGTGGATGTGCTGTGCTTTGGGGGCACGAAGAACGGCCTGCCGGTCGGCGAGGCGGTTGTCTTCTTCGACCGCCGTCTGGCGGAGGACTTTGCTTATCGCGTCAAGCAGGCAGGGCAGCTGGCCTCGAAGATGCGCTTCATTTCTGCGCCATGGCTCGGTTTGCTTGAAAACGACGTGTGGCTGCGCAACGCGCGTCACGGCAATGCGATGGCGCAACTTCTGCATGCGCGTATCGCCGATGTGCCGGGCGTGCGCATCATGTTCCCGACTGAGTCGAACGCCGTGTTCGCCGAGTTGCCAGTGCCGGCCATCGAGGCGTTGCGCGCACGCGGCTGGCGCTTCTACACGTTCATTGGTGCGGGCGGCTGCCGCCTGATGTGCTCGTGGGACGTGCAACCGGAGACGGTGGAAGCCTTTGCCGCCGATATTCGCGCAGCCTGCGCGCAGGCCGTTTAATCCATCTGACTGCCATGAGCTTCGACTACCGTTTCTGTCCGCAATGCGCCACGCCGCTCGTCGAGCAGCACAATGCCGGCCGCCTGCGCATCGCGTGCCCGGGGCAGGACTGCGGCTTCGTGCATTGGAACAATCCGTTGCCCGTCCTGGCGGCGGTTGTCGAATATCGCGGGCAGATGTTCCTGGCGCGCAATGCACTGTGGCCGGAGGGCATGTTCGCGCTCGTCACGGGCTTTCTCGAACGCGACGAGACGCCCGAAGAGGGCATCGCCCGTGAGCTGAAGGAAGAGACGAACCTCGACGCTCAATCGATCTCGCTGATCGGCGTGTATGAGTTCATCCGCAAGAACGAACTGATCATCGCGTACCACGTGGTGGCCGATGGCGAGATCGCGCTGTCGGAAGAGTTGGTTGAATACCGCCTGAAGCCGTTCGAGAAAGTCCGCCCCTGGACGGCCGGCACTGGTTATGCCGTCGCGGATTTTCTGACCGCGCGCGGCTTGCCCGTCAGCTACATCGACATCCGTACCGGCGAACCGGCCGAGCCGCCGCCGCGCCAGTGGCAACCCACGCGGCTCGTTACAATTCCGGAATGACTGACGCGAGTGGCACTGCGCCGCTTGCCCGTACCACTGAGGAAGACATGGAGTTTCAGAAGGAAATCGACGCGCGCGGCCTGAATTGCCCGCTGCCCATCCTGCGCACCAAGAAGGCGCTTGCCGACATGCAAAGCGGCGACGTGCTCAAGATTCTTGCCACCGACCCCGGCGCCACGCGGGACTTCCAGGCGTTCGCCAAGCAAACCGGCAACGAGCTGCTGGAGCACAGCGAGCACGACAAGGTGTTCACGTTCTACATGCGCCGCCGCTGATCTGGTAGCGCGTTCAATAAGCACGGGGCGATCCGGCCAAACTGGATCGCCCCGTTTGTTTTCATTGGCGGCGTATCTTTTCGCAAATTGGCGTGGCTTACTTGCGCGCTTCCATCGCCATGCGCAGCGCCAGACTGGTCAGCACGGTGCCCATCAGGTAGCGCTGAACCGACAGCCAGCTCGGCTTGCGCGAGAGGAACGCAGCGATGCTGCCCGCCGTGGCGGCGATCATCGAATTGACGGTCACGCTCACGCAGATCTGCGTGAGCCCCAGGCAGACCGACTGCACCAGCACGCTGCCGTGCGCCGGCTCGATGAACTGCGGCAGCAGCGACAGATAGAGCACTGCGACCTTCGGATTGAGCAGGCTGGTCAGCAAGCCCATCGTGTAAAGCTTGCGCGGGCTGTCCACCGGTAGTTCACGCACCTGGAACGGTGCCCGGCCGCCCGGCCGCACTGCCTGCCAGGCGAGGTAGAGAAGATAGATCGCGCCGCCAAAGCGCAGTGCATCGTAGGCAAACGGCACGGCCATCAGCAAGGCTGTGATGCCGAATGCGGCGCACAGCATGTAGAAGACGAAGCCCGTGGCGATGCCCGCCAGCGACACCAGCCCGGCGTTGCGCCCCTGGCAGATCGAACGCGAGATCAGGTAGATCATGTTCGGGCCCGGCGTCAGCACCATGCCGAGCGCAACCAAGGCAAAGGTGAGCAGGTTGGTGAGGGTAGGCATGGCGAAATCGTTGTCTGCGGAAAGGGCGAGGAGCTTGCAGGCTAGCACTGGCCGCGATTCGGCCAACAGGTACAGAAATCCATAAATTTTCGCGATTCTGTATCGGTCCCACGTAGACAACACGCCGACGGCAGCGTCGACGCTTGTTTCATTTTTTGGTGAGCGCGGGCTGCGAGGAAGGAACGGCTTACAGAATGCTGAACGATCGGTGACGGCACGCCATGCGTGCGTCATCGGCGTTGCTGAGGGTATGCCGAAATCCTTTTATTCCCCAACCCCCCGTCCCCATGCGCCTGCATTTCCTTCTTGCCGCCGTGCTGTCCGTGGCGTTGCCTGCTCAAGCCGAGCTTCTCATCAGCGAGTACGTAGAAGGCAGCTCGAACAACAAGGCCATCGAAATCTACAACCCGGACGGCGCCGAAGCCGATCTGTCGGTCTACAAGATCGAGCAGTACAACAATGGCGCCAGCACGCCCACCGCGTCGTTTGCGCTCTCGGGCAAGCTGGCGCCAGGCGCCGTCCATGTGATGGCCCACAGCACACTGGCCAGCGTGCTCGGCAGCCGCGTCAACCAGACCGCGGCGTTCTCCTTCAACGGCGACGATGCGCTGAGACTGACGCGCTCCGGCGTTGTTGTCGACCGCATCGGCCAGGTTGGCTATCAACCGCCGTCCGGCTTCTGGGGTACAGCCAGCGCCGGCACCAAGGACCACACGCTGCGCCGCCAAGGCACGGTGAAGGCGGGCGACACGGACAGCACAGCTGCCTTCAATCCATCCCTTCAGTGGGATGCCTTCAATATCGACGACTTCTCCGACCTTGGCCTGTACAACGGGCAGGGCACCGTCACGCCACCACCCGCCGTTGCGATGTGCGGCGCGCCGGCAACGCACCTTGCGGATGTGCAGGGCGCCGGGGCCACTTCGCCGCTGGTCGGCCTGAACGTCGAGATCGAAGCCGTCGTGACCGCCGACTATAGTGGCGCCACCGGCTTTAACGGCTTCTTCGTGCAACAACCCGACGCGCAGCGCCGCCGGTTGTCTGGCGTGTCGGAAGGCCTGTTCGTCTATGCACCCGGCGTCAGCGCCCGCGCTGGTGACCTCGTCCACCTGGTCGGCAAGGTCGAGGAGAAGTACGGCCAGACGCAACTGACGCTGGCCACCGGCGGCATCGCAAGCTGTGCCAGCGGCAACCGCGTGACGCCGGTCGACGTGACATTGCCCGTGGCCGATGCCAAGGCGTTGTCGGCGTATGAAGGGATGCTCGTGCGCCTGCCGCAGACGCTGACGGTGAGCGAAACGTACGAGCTTGGGCGCCACGGCAGCGTCCTGCTCAGCAACGGACGCCTGCCACTGCCGACAAACGTGGCTCCGCCCGCGCATGGCGCAGCCGCGCAGGCCGCGGCCAATGCGCTGAACCGCATCGTGCTCGACGATGGCTCCAATCAGCAGAATCCCGCCAGCGTGCGCTATCCAGCGCCCGGCTTGTCGGCAACCAACCCCGTGCGTGCGGGCTATACGGTGAGCGGTTTACAAGGCGTGCTGGAAATGCGCTACAACGCCTGGCGTCTGCAGCCCGTGCCGGGCGCGGCTGCACCGGTTTTCAATGCCGCCGCGAACCCGCGTGCCGGTGCACCTGTGCGCCACGCGCAGGCGGATGTGCGCGTGGCTTCGTTCAACGTACTGAACTACTTCAACGGTGACGGCAAAGGGGCCGGCTTCGATGATCGGACTGACCGAGGGGCGAAGACCCAGGCCGAGTTCGAACGGCAGGAAGCCAAGATTGTCGCCGCCATCGGGGCCATCAACGCCGACGTGATCGGCCTGATGGAAATCGAGAACGACGGCTACGGCGACCTCAGCGCCATCCGCCGCCTGACAAGCCAGCTCGGGGCCGACTGGCGCTATGTCGATCCTGGCGTGCCGAAGCTCGGCGGTGACGCGATCACGGTAGCCATCGTCTACAACAGCCGCACCGTGGAGCCCGTGGGGGCGCCGGCCACGCTGGCGATCGACAACAAGAACCGCCAGCCGCTGGCACGCAGCTTCCGGCGCATTGGCGACACGCAGAACTTCACCGTGGTCGTCAATCACCTGAAGTCCAAGGGCTGTTCTGGTGCGACCGGCAAGGACGCCGACCAGGGCGACGGCCAGAGCTGCTGGAACCCAACCCGCGTACGTGCTGCCGGCCTGATCGCCGACTGGCTGGCGACCTCACCGACCGGCGTGGCCGATGTGGGCCAGCTCCTCATTGGTGATCTCAACAGCTATGCCAAGGAAGACCCCGTCGTGCTGTTCGCCCAGAAGGGGTATGCCGACATGGTGGCGAAGTTCGTCGGCAGGGATGCGTACAGCTATGTCTACGGCGGCGAATCCGGCTACATCGATCACGCGCTCGCCACCCCTGGCTTGGCAGAGCGCGTGCGTGCCGTACATGAGTGGCATATCAATGCCGACGAGCCGATCGCGCTCGAATACGCGTTCGGCCACAAGAGCGCAGAGCAACAACAAACGTTCTACGCACCGGACGCGTACCGCTCGTCGGATCATGACCCGGTGCTGGTCGACCTCGCCCTCAATACGCAGACCGCAGGTGGCGGCACGAGTCCGGAAGGCGATGCGGCGGCGGGTGCGGCCACGGGCAGCACAGGGGTGGGGGGTGCCGGTGCGGTGGACCCGATTCTCGGGCTCGCACTGGCCGCAGCTGCGGTAGCCTTGGCGCGGCGTCGTGCGTGTCGGTCTTGAGCGTCTGCGCTCTTCCTGGGGCGACGCGCGGCAGCTCCATCACCAGTCGAATCGCATCCGTGCGTTCGCTGACCGTTCGACACAGCCTTAAGGTCGTTTCCGGCCATCCGGCTCGGGACTGAATTAAGCTTCTGAATTGGCGCGATCAGCAACATCGCGAACCCGACGCGCCGAGGCAATCGATTCCGATATGGGGACGGGGGGAGATGTGAGCAATGTAGCCGCGGCGGTCCGCGCGCTGATCTTAGGCTTCTGGCTCGGCTTGATGTCCGGCGGCAGCAATGCGGCCCCAACTTCGCTGTTCACCCCCGAAGAGGATGCCTGGATCACCGCGCATCCGATCGTGCGCACCTGCGTGGATGCGCACTGGCGACCCTTCGAGTTTGTCAAAGCTGGCAAGGTGGCCGGCATGGTTCCATCGTTCCTCGATGCGGTCGCCCATCAAAGCGGGCTGCGTTTCGAATATGTGGACGGTGCGTGCTGGAACGGCTCGCTGGCTGCACTGAAGCTGGGGCAGGTTGACATGCTGCCGGACTGGAGCAAGGACGAAGCCGTAGCACCCTATCGGGACGGTTTCATCGCGAGTACGCCCTACTATGTCGGGACAATCGCCATCGTTACGGCGGAACAGGAAAACCTATTCGCCAGTTTCTCGCAATTGTCCGGCAAACGGCTTGCGATCAAGGGCGGCGGTGGTCTTGAACTGGCCATCCGCCGCAGCTCCGTTCCGGTGAGGTTGGTAACGTTTCAAAGCGAGTCCGACGCGTTGCAGGCGGTTGTTGACGGCGATGCCGACGCCGCACTCGGAACGGACGCTTCGATCGTTCCGCAACTGCACCGGCAGTTCAAGGGCCAACTGTTCCTTTCGGGCAGCCTCTGGGACCGGCCTTATGCGTTGACGATGGTCACGCGCGATGACAATCCCGTGCTCGCGTCGATTCTCGATAAGTCGCTGACCGCCATTTCGGCGTCGGACGCAGACGCGATCAGGCAGCGGTGGCAGGAAACAACCGATTACGGTGCGCCGTCGCTGGCGTCGATCCTGCATTACCGCTGGCGACAGGTCGCTCTCGTTGCGGCCATTGTTCTGGCGTTTGCGGTGTTGGCCTATGTGCTATGGCGTGCGCGTGTGGCCGCCGTTCGCAGTGAGCGTGAAAAGGCGATGTTCCTCGCATTCATCAGCCACGAAATCCGCACGCCAATGCACACGATTCTCGCGTCCCTGGAACTGCTGCAGCGCTCGCAATTGACGGGCCAGCAAGCCAGTCGCGCGGATGCCGCTGTCTCGGCGTCGGAAACGCTCTTGGCGCTGCTTGACGATGTCCTTGAATACTCGCGTCTCGAATCTCGCAGCGTGACACTCGCGCTTCAGCCTACAGCGATCGGGCCGTGGGCCGAGCAGACTCTGGACATGGTCCGTTGGCGCTCCGATGAGAAGAAACTGGCGTTGTCGCTCGATCTTGCCTGCGCGCCGGATTTCAGCGTGGAGATCGATGCCATGCGGGTGCGGCAGATCGCACTGAATCTGCTGGTGAACGCAATCAAATTCACCACGGCCGGCAAGGTTGTCCTCCGCGTCGACTATCTGCCCGCAAAGCGACGCGGCACAGGAACGCTCGTGCTCGAGGTCAGAGACACGGGCTTGGGCATTCCTCCGGAGCGCCAGCGGAACATTTTTGAACCGTATGCACGCGTGGAAAGCGTGGGCAATCGCGGTGCCAGCGGAACTGGGCTGGGCTTGTCGATCTGCCACGAACTCGTGGAATTGATGGGGGGCGTGATCACCGTCAGCAGCAGCCCCGAGGTCGGCACGGTGTTCACCGTCATGTTGCCGGCACGGGAAGCACACGCAGCGATGGCGTTGCCAAAGGCTGCGGAAGCAGCGTGGGCGTCTGCGTCTCACGCGATATCGCCTTCTCTGGCGGCAAAGGCGCCGTCGCCGGAATCGAAGGAGGGGCCGCTGGTCCTGGTGGTCGATGACCACGAGGCGGTGCAGCACGCGATCCAGCACCAACTGGACGCACTGGCCTGTCGGTCTGCCATTGCCGGCACCGGCGAGGCCGCGCTCGAACAGTTTGCGTCAGCAGCGTTTGACATGGTGCTGCTCGACTGCAATCTGCCCGGGATTGACGGATATACCGTCGCGCAGCGCATGCGAGACATCGAACATCAGCGCGGAGGCGAGCGTACGCCGATTGTCGCCATCTCCGCCGCGACAGACGACGCGCACCGTATTCGGTGCTTCGACAGCGGCATGGACGGTGTGCTCGGCAAACCGCTGCGCCTTGCCGCATTGCGGGAGCTGATCGAGCTGTGGTGCGCCCATGGCGATCTCGCCACCAACACGGAGCCTATGGAGCACGACCTGGCGCCGTCGTCGGACGTGCTCGCGGTTTACCGACAGACCATGAAAACCGATCTTGAGATGCTTAGCCAGGGCATCGCGCATCGGGATATCGAGCAGGCACGTCGAGCTGCTCATCGAATTTCTGGCGCTGCGGCCGTTGTGGAAGATCTGCAGACGCGCCACTTGGCCAGAGATCTGGAAAGACGTCTTTCGCCCCCGTCCAGCCACATCAATGCGGAGATTCAGGCGCTCCTCGTTGCACTCCAATCCTTGCACGGAGCAGAGACCCCCGACGCCTGATTCTTTCGCTCAGGGCCCCGTGTCGACCTGATCGCGCTCCCCCGGCATACGCGCTGTCGACCCCACCTGCGGCGGCCTGCGCCTCGTGTTGTCCCAATCCTCCATCTCGGCAGCCTCATCGACGTAACCCTGCATTTACAACGAGAAAGCCTCTTCACGTAGCGGGCGCCGATCTGAATCGCGCAGACCAAATGCGTCAATTCAGGGTGCTTTTCAGAGCAGTCTGATATGGCGCGGGCGCCTCGCTTGGAATACTTGCGCCTGCCTCATTCGATAGGCATTTCTTCTCGACCAAGTCCCGGCACCTTTCTGCTGCGGTCTCATTTAAGGGTAAGTCAATGAAAGCAAAACTGTTCCTGGCGGGCTTCGCCATGTCTGCACTGTCCTCTGCCGCAATGGCGCAAACGACGCCCACGTCGGTGGATGGTGTCATCAATTTCCAAGGCACGATCCTGAGCGACACCTGCAAGGTGTCTTCGCTGACTGGCGACGCAGGCACCATCAACGTGGACATGGGCAAGATCGCTGCCGACGACATTGGTACCGTTGCAGCACCCAAGCGCCTGACCAGCGGTGCTGGCTCGGCCAACATTGACGTGGTGTGCAAGACAGGCGCCAAGGTCAGCATGAAGTTCGCCGGCAAGGCAGCTGACCTCAGCGCCGACAAGAAGACGCTGCGCGTGAACAGCGGCAACACCGCTGCAGGTTTCGCACAAGGTGTGGGCATTGCTGTGTACGAAGGTACGGGCGCAGGCGCAAACGCGTTCGACCTGAGCAACGGCGACCTGCTGGCACAGACCACGGTGCCGGCGACCGGTGGGGCAGTCAACGTCCGATTCTCCGCCGCCTATGTGGCTGCAGATCCGACCAAGATCAAGCCGGGTATTGCCAACGCCAGCCTGCCGTTCACGCTCACCTACGAGTAAGCGTAAGCCAAGCGCCAGCCAACGCGGCTGGCTTCAATCGGCAGCGGTCATTACCCCGCTGCCGCCTATTTCTTCACAGGCAGTTCCGGATATGAAAGCAAAACGATACGCCGTTGGCGCGGCGTTGGCGTGCGCGTTGGTTGCGTCCGCGAGCCACGCCAGCAT
Organism: Ralstonia sp. 110700041-2; assembly: GCF_056280165.1. Taxonomy (NCBI): domain Bacteria; kingdom Pseudomonadati; phylum Pseudomonadota; class Betaproteobacteria; order Burkholderiales; family Burkholderiaceae; genus Ralstonia; species Ralstonia sp. 110700041-2. Next base: position 200,543 of record NZ_JBSFAI010000011.1, read on the forward strand.
TTCACTCAGCACCACGCGCGTCATCTTTGATGGAAAGAACAAGGAAAGCTCAGTGGTCGTCAGCAATGATGGTCAAGATGCGCTGCTCCAGGCGTGGCTGGATCCATTGGAAGACGTAGCCAATGCCCAACTGCCGTTCGCAATTACACCGCCTTTGGCAAAGGTTGGTGCCAAGCAGCAGCAACTGCTGCGTGTGCTGTACGAAGGCGTCGGCATGCCAACGGATCGCGAATCCGTATTTTGGCTGAACGTCCAGGAGATTCCTCAGACCGCCAAAGAAGACAACGTCCTGCAATTGGCTGTTCGTCAACGCATCAAGGTGTTCTACCGGCCCACCGGTCTGGCTGGCGATCCGGTCAAGGCGCCTACACGCCTGCAATGGCAGTTGAACCAGGGCGCCGGCAAAGGGCTGCTGCGCTTGACCAATCCGAGCCTGTATCACGTGACCTTGGTGGACGCCAAGCTGCACGTCGGTAACTCCGATGAACCGGTCGTTGATGCCAAGATGATCGCGCCCGGCGCCACTTTGGCATTGCCCGTGAAGCTGCCGCCCGGTAGCGACAGCGCTCCTGAGCTGCGCTACGAAGTCATCAATGATTACGGCGGTCGCGAAAGCTACCGCGTCACCTTGCACGGCAGCCAGCCGAGCACGCCGGTCTCTGCCGGCAACTGATCGACCGCGTCGATCCAGTCGATCCGGCCTGCTTGGGCTGGGTCAGCCCGCGCCCCTTCGTAGCGGAGCTTGCCTATGTGACACCCCGACTCTCAGAGCCAACAGCGAGCATTGCGATGTCTAAACGCCCGACCACCAAACCATGCTCTAAAAAGATTGATGGAAATGCGGCCGCTGCTCGTCCCAGGGCAACCCCGCTGTACCTGGCGTTGTGTCTGGCGATGTTCAACAGCGCGCGCGCGGCGGAGGGCGAAACGCTTGTCGCCCAGGTTGATCCCACACTCCTCGCCTTCAATGCGGATTTCCTGCACGGCCAGGGGCGCCCGGCTGACCTCAGCGCCGTGCTCTCTTCGGGCAACAGCGTGCCGCCCGGCACGTATCGCGTGGAAGTAAAGGTCAATGGCAATCTCGTGGGGAGGCGCGACGTCGATTTTCACCAGGAGGGCGGCAACGGTAAGGTCCGTCCATGCTTGACTGCTCAAATGCTGCAGGATTTTGGCGTGAACCTGACCGCCATTACGCCTCCGCTGGATCTCAACAGCCAAGCGTGCCTGGACTTGCCGCAGCTGATGGACCAGGCGGCCGTCGATTTCGATTCCGGCCGCCTGCAACTGAACCTGAGTATTCCGCAGGCCTTCCTTTCGCGGGCCGCCCGTGGCTATGTGGACCCCGCCCTATGGGATGAGGGCGTCACTGCAGGCTATGTGAACTACCAGTTCAGCGGCAACTACGGCCACAGCCGTTTTGGTACGGACAGCAGCAGCTACTACGTTGGCTTGCAGAATGGGGTGAACATTGGTCGTTGGCGTCTGCGCAATGAATCCGCTCTGACGGGAAGTAATAGTGGCCAGACGCGCTTCAAGAGCAACAGAACGCTGGTGCAGCGCGACGTCGATGCCATCAAGGGGCAACTGACGCTCGGCGAACAGTATTCCGACGCGACATTGTTCGATAGCGTGCGTTTCCGTGGGGTGCAAATTGCCTCCGACGACGCAATGCTGCCCGACAGCGAACGCGGCTATGCGCCTGTCATCCGCGGGCAAGCCGTGACCAACGCCGTGGTGGAAGTGCGTCAGAGCGGCTACGTACTGTATCGCGCGAACGTTCCGCCGGGGCCGTTCCAACTTACCGACATTTTTCCGTCCGGCTCCAACGGTGACCTGAAAATTACGGTCATCGAAGCGGATGGTACGAAGCACGTCACGCATCAGGCGTTTTCCAGCCTGCCGCTCATGCTGCGCAAGGGGCGGCTGAAGTATAGCTTCGTGGCTGGCAAGTACGACGGCGATCAGAATGCCTCGCCCAATCTGGTGAGCGGTTCTCTTGTCTACGGTCTGACGGACAACAGCACTGTAGCGGCTGGCTTCCAAGCCTCGCCGGACTTTCAGGCCGCCAACGTGGGGGTCGGTACAAACACGCCCGTCGGCGCCCTGTCGGTGGACATCACGCAATCGAGCAGCCGCGCGCAAGGTAAGCGCGACACCGGGCAGAGTGTGCGCATCTTGTATGCCAAGACTTTTACGCGCACCAATACCAACTTCACGCTGGCGGCGTATCGATATTCGACCTCGGGCTATCGGACGTTTAATGACCATGTCAACGATTTCGGTAGCACGGGTGCGCTATCCGGACGCAGCCGCTCGCGTATCGATTTGACGACCAGCCAGGATTTGGGAGGCGTGGATCGCAAGTACGGTAGCGTCTATCTGAACGTAAGCCAGCAGACCTACTGGAACCAGCCGGGCTCCAGCCGCAGTATCAGCGTTGGCTATGGCAACAACTGGAAGCAACTGAGCTACAACCTCAGCTTGAGCCAGACCAAGGACACGCGCTTTGGCGGCAGTGGCAACAACACCCAGGTCATGCTGACGATGTCAATTCCGCTGGGTGGCAAGCTGCGGTCGCCGCGTGCCTACACCAACGTAAGCAACGACAGCAACGGCGGCACCAATATCCAGAGCGGTCTGAGCGGTTATGTCAGCGACAACACGTCGTACGCCATGCAAGCCGGCTACACCAGCCGAGGGCGTGGTGCAACGGGCGGTGCCAGCATTACGCACGAGGCCGATGCCGGGCAGCTCTCTGCCAACGTCAACGTCGCAAGCGATTACCAATCCGCCAGTGTGGGCGCCACTGGCGCCGTGGTGGTACATGGTGGCGGCGTTAATGTTAGCCGTACCGTGGGCGACACCTTCGCATTGATGAAGATGGAAGGCCTTAAGGGTGCGGACGTGCGCACCGACAGTGGCACCTCGGTCGGTCGCAACGGCTACGCTGTCGTGACTTACGCCCAGCCGTACCGCTTGAACGCGCTTCGCCCCGACACCCACAACCTTGGCGCAGACGTGGAGCTGGAAGACACCATCAAGCAAGTGGTGCCGCGCCGTGGCGCCATCGTGGAGGCAACTTTCAAGGGTTATAGCGGCCAGCGGGTGCAGTTCACGCTGCAGCAAGCGGACGGCAAACCGGTGCCGTTTGGCGCCAGCGTGGAAAACGTGCAAACCGGCAAACTACTGGGAATTGCAGACCCGAGCGGCAAGGCGTTTGTGCTGCTCAATCAGGAGCAAGGCACGTTGGTGGTGAAGTGGAAGGAGGGGCAGTGCATGGCGCCCTATGCGTTGCCTAAGACAGAAGCGGGTCGGAATTACCAGACACAGACGTTGCGGTGCAAATGATCGCCAATCGAAGGTCAAAGATGCCCCGATGCTCACGAACAATGCAAGTGTAAGTGATGGATAGAATATTCTCGATAAAAAACGCAAAGCGACTCTCTGGCGGTTTTGGCATGCTCGTGTGGTAATACCCCCTGAAATCCACCGCTGGGAGAAGTAGAATTTTCTCGTTAAGAGGGAGTTCTGCAGATGAAGAAGTCGAGATTCACAGATAGCCA